>DDWC01000023.1 GCA_002345475.1 Firmicutes bacterium UBA2296 | reverse complement strand
GCCATGTTGGTGGCAATGGTCACAGCACCGGGACGGCCAGCCTGAGCGACGATGTCTGCCTCCTGGGCGTGCAGCTTGGCGTTTAGCACCTGATGCTTTACGCCTCGCTTCTTTAGCAGAGAACTCAGGTACTCCGACTTCTCCACAGATATGGTGCCAACCAGAATAGGCTGACCCAGGCGATGCCGTTCAACAATCTCGTTGGCCACGTTGTCGTACTTGGCTTTCTCCGTCTTATATACCACGTCAGCCAGGTCATGGCGCACCATGGGCCTGTTAGTGGGGATCTCCACCACTTCCATACCGTATATCTTCTGGAACTCCTGTTCCTCAGTAGCGGCTGTTCCCGTCATACCTGACAGCTTCTCGTACATACGGAAATAGTTCTGGATGGTGACGGAAGCCATGGTGCGGGTAATTTCCTCAATGCGCACATTCTCTTTAGCCTCAATGGCCTGGTGCAGTCCGTGGGAATATCGTCGCCCGTGCATGAGTCGACCCGTAAACTCGTCGACGATAATAACTTTACCGTCCTGCACCACGTAGGCCACATCTTTTTCGAACAAGGCGTAGGCTTTTATCAGCGTACAGATGTCCGCATAATGGCGACTGCCCTTGGCTTTAAGAGTTTCCCGCTCCTCTGCTCCGGCCGCCAGAGCGCCATCGGCTGTCCCATCCATCACATCGTCATAGTCATCGGCCTCGAGATCACTGCGGTCAAAGAAAGCCTTGATCTCAGGGTTGGCGTCGGCCAGAGAGCTTATTTCGCGGTCCACCGGCGTAACCGAAGTGTCGCTGTCGGCGAAATAGTACAGCAAGTTCTCGTTTAGAACATCCTTGAATGATTTACCGTGATCTCTTTCCGCCCGGTCCATCAGCCGGTTCATACCTGGGCGCTTACTGAGCTCCAGGAACTTCGTATTTTTTGGGTCGCCGTACTTGACTACGATGAGGGCCTCTGCCGCCTCGTCCTCGTCTCCCTGTTCAAGAGCCTGGTCGGCGCGCTTCAGCAGGCTGGCAATGATGCGTTTCTGCCGCCGTACCAGACCTTCCACATAGCTCTTCCACAGGGTAAATCCGGTGATGTCGTCCTCGGCATGGATACGCCCTGATATGATCAACGGAGTACGGGCTTCGTCTATGAGAATGCTGTCCACTTCGTCTATGATCGCGTAGTACAGGTCTCGCTGCACCACATGCTCTATGGTGGCCGCCATGTTGTCCCTGAGGTAGTCAAACCCAAACTCGCTGTTAGTACCGTAGATGATGTCTGCGGCGTAAGCGGCTTTGCGCTGCAAGGGGTCTAGGCCCTGAAGTATAAGCCCGACCTCAAGCCCAAGGAAACGATAGATCTGACCCATCCATTCGCTATGGAAACGCGCCAGATAATCGTTTACTGTCACAATATGGACGCCTCTACCTGTAATGGCATTTAAATATGCAGGCAGGGTCGCCGCCAGGGTCTTGCCTTCACCGGTCTTCATCTCAGCGATTTTGCCCTCATGGAGGCTTATGCCGCCAATTAACTGCACATCAAAGTGCCGCTGTCCAATAACCCTGATACTGGCTTCCCTCACCACGGCAAAAGCCTCTGGCATTATGTCATCCAGTGACTCCCCCGCAGCATGCCTCTTACGGAATTCATCGGTCTTTTCCCGCAGCGCTTCATCGGAGAGTGCCTGCATAGTGGGCTCCATGCCGTTGATGCGCGCCACCAGTTTCTCCATGCGCCCAATTTCCTTTTTATTGCTGTCAAACAGCTTGCCAAGAAACCCCTTCACCGTCATCCCCCCTAAAAAGAATGAGCTTCATTCTAATGAAGCTCATCACATAATTTTAGCACTACGTCTACTGCGTATCAAGGACAGGCGCCCCGTTAATCAGGGCATGGGCCTCCGCGACGACGTCTTCTCGCTCCATCATCCTGCACAGCACCGTAACCACTTCTGGATCAAACTGCTGACCCTGGCAGCGCTGTAGCTCGGCCAACGCTTCTTCGGGACTGCGTGCACCGTGATACACGCGCTCCGATGTCATAGCGTCGAAGGCATCGGCTACCGTAATGATTCGGGCTCCCTGGGGTATGCTGTCCCCCGCTATTCCGTAGGGATAACCGCCGCCCCCGAAACGCTCGTGGTGGTATCGAATGTAGTCTGAATAGTCTCTGAGGAAGGTGATCTTCTCCACAATCGCCGCTCCCAGTTCCGGGTGCCGATTGATTTCATCACGCTCTTCGTCGGTGAGCTTGCCGCGTTTGTTGAGCACTTCTTCTCGGACTCCAATCTTGCCGATGTCGTGAAGCAGTGCCAGATATTCGAGATAATCTGTTTCACCCGGGCTCCAACCCATGTTTTGTGCGATATTAACCGCGTAATATGCTACCCTGCCCGAATGGCCGCGGGTATAGTGGTCCTTGGCATCAATGGTCTGCGCCAGAGACTGAATCGTCTCAGCGTAATATCCTTTCATGTCCACGTACAGCTTGAAGGCCCAGCGCGCCAGGACCAAGGGCAATATGAAAAGTAAGATTCCTATATATCCGGAAGCACTGTACACTAGAGCGGCCAAAACTCCAAGAGGAGCAGTCAACAGGAAACCCGGTATAGACCAGGCAAACTGACGGAAGAAAGCTGCATAGGCGCGCGATCCAGTAGCTAAAGCATAAGCAATTGTTGGCATAGCGAAGTTAAGAACAAAGAAGGCCGCAATGGAAGCAACCATAGGCCATGGCTGGGTAATGTCAGGAGAGCCAACAACACCACCAGCCCATACGTATAGCCGAGTCGAGATACTGGCACAAAGGGCCATCTGGGCGAAGTTGAACAGGTTACGGTAAAGGGGTTTGCCTCCGGTAATCTCTTTCCAGTTAAGACTACCAAAAGACGCCACCCAAGTACTTACCGGGGCACCAAAAAGAAGTATGCTTGTAAGAATAGGAACAAATCCCACAGAAACAGTCAGCCTGCTCCCGGGGACTTCTATGCTGAAATATTCAAAAGCAAGTGCCATTACAATGAAAGCCACGACACCGATGAGTTCAGCTCTTGAGAATGCAAACCCGTCAACCCAGATAGCGGTAAGGCCTAACAGGATCACAATCGCAACAAAAGCCTTTAGCTTATTTGACACTTTATCACCATCCAAATAGAAAGAGAGGGGGGCTTGATTTGCTATCAGATTACTACCATTTCCAGTATCCAGCAAGTGCTAGAAAAGCAAAAATCTTTGCCCAAAACATCGTATATTCTCCTCCTCGCGCGCTGATCTCTGCCGTCCGCTAGTCTGGCAGGATACCGCTCCGCTCGAGGATTTTGCCCCCCAAAATTAAGCTACATATGTCTTTGACATAGCCGATTAACAGCGTCCAGGGTCGCTCGCGCCGTGGACTCTTTCATGTCCCCGCGCACGTAGGCTGCTCCCAGAAGGTTTTCTTCCCTCCCGTGCGCCAAAACGGTCACGCCTACGACTATCATCTCACGTCCCGCGAAATTACCTACCATGACACCGTCCACCACCAACTCGGTGGTTTCGCCGAAAAACTGGCGCAGGGTTTTGGCAGTGGCGAAGGCCACAAGGCGAAGGTGATTTTCCCTTGAGTTAACACCTTCCGCTTTCTCTTCAAACCGACGGCCGGCGTAGGACAGGGTGATAGTGACTTCAGCAGTGGTGTGGTTGGTGCGAAAACTTATGCCCTCAAAGCAGATACGCTGCCCCTCGGCTTCCTTTTCCGAACCAAACTGTGCCACGCTGATCTTCTTGTGGTCGATTTTGATACCCAACCTGGTCAGTAAGACCGTCTCGATGTCCCGCACAACCTGCTTAGGCACTCGCTTCTCGTCGGTCAAAACGTGAACTTCAGCCATGCCTCCATGGCTGTCGGGCACAATCCTGCAGGAAATAACGCCCTGCACCTTGCCAATGAGTTCCTCCATCATACGATGGATGTCCTGTCCCATGAAAAGACTCACCGCCTTACTCATCTATCTCTACCTACGGTTTAGTGCGCATGTCGCGCAGAATATCTATTATGGCCCACATGCCGCCCGTTACCAGCGAATGCCCACCGAGCACCACCGGTATAGAGGCCAGTGATGCCGCCCGGGTGAAATCGCGCAGGAACGGGTGATCCAGCTGCCGCCATAGCCCGAGGTCCGAGGTAAACCTCTCCTCCTCAGATAGCGCCAGTTTAAAGTGCGCAAAGAGAATACGCGTGTCGATGAAAGCCACATCACAGGTCTGTGAAAGGGAGGCAAAAAACTCATCCACTCCCAGGCGAGCGATGAAGTGACCCAGCAAACTGACTACCAATCCTTCTTCTTCTCTGCGCAGGGCCTTCATTCCTCTTTCTTCCGAAAAAACCCTTAGTCGACAAAAGGTATGGGAGTTGATGTGGGTCATAACAGCAGGGTTGACGCGGCCTATGAGTCCCAGTTCACAGTTCGTCTGCGCCATGGCGTTGATGGCTCGGTGCAACACCGACGCATCCCAGCCAAGATGGCTGAGGTATTCCCTGGTATAGGGGCCTGCGTGGGATGACAGCGACATGATAAGCGCATCGGCCGGGGTGTCCAGATCAAAGTGCACGCCTATGGAGTGTGGCAACAAGATCCTTTTCAGCCCTGCCTCATCTTTAAGAGCCGTACCCAGAGCATTGTCTCGGTCAGGTGGCTCTATGGTCATAATCGCTCTGGCAGGAACGAAAGCGACCACGTCTGAGGACTGAGGATTGTTGGTGTAGAACATGTCAGACCCGCTGCGCAGACCAACTGCCATATCCCTGAACTCGGCAGCAGACATAAAAGGGGCTGCCGCTCCTCCCATACACAGTATTGCGTCGGCTTTGGTGTCGATTACAATCTGCTGCAACGCGCGACCGAAATGGAAGGGGCCCTCGCTCTCCTCGCGCAGGGTAACCGGATGTTCTCTCAGCATCTCTTTTAGCTCGGGATAATTCGTATCAACGACAATTTCGTCATACTCGGCGGTCTCTATGAGTTTATCTATAATATCTAACACAACGCGATGGCGTAGCAAGGCCATAGCCCGTGTCACAGGACGATCAGCATTGCCTCCTTCAAATATAGCAGCCACAACTCGCATGTTGGCTTTTCTCTCCCCTCAGGGCCGGCCGGAGCAGAGAACTTTGTCCGACCCTCATTCTAAATAACATTCTCTACACACAATCGCTAACCCTGCACAAAGTAACAAAAAAAGGTGGCACAAGGCCACCTTCCTGAGGTCTATTTAGTTGACCGGCTCAATGAGGCCGTAGTTGCCGTCCTTGCGGCGGTATACTACGTTTACCTGCTCAGTCTCAGCACTGCTGAAGACGAAAAAGTCGTGCCCAAGCAGGTTCATCTGCATGATTGCTTCGTCCACCATCATCGGTTTCATGGGGAAACGCTTGTTGCGCACCACGCGGGGCGTATCGTCGGATTCTTCCTCCCGGGCTTCCTGCGGCCATGTCGCCGGTCCTGCAGTCCGTACACGTTTGGATATTTTGGTGCGATAACGCTCCACCTGTTTCTCCAACTTGTCCACAACCAGATCGATGGAGGCGTACATGTCGGGACTTGTCTCTTCGCCTCTGAGCATCAAACCGTTGACGTTGATGGTTACCTCCACGCGATGGCGGTCCTTCTCTACCGTCAATGTCGCCTGGCCTTCTCCCGCTCCGTCAAAGTATCGATCCAGACGCTTGAGTTTTTTCAGAACGTAATCTCGCAGTGCATCGGTAATCTCTATATTCTTACCTCTGACAGTGATCTGCATACGCTCATCCCCTTTCGTGCCTTTAACTATTATATTCGCCTTTTGCGACAAAACTCCTGCAAAGCAGGAGCGGCCCATCGGGCCGCTCCTGTGTCATTTATGACTTCTCTACGTTAGAAGCCTGCGGACCGCGGGGACCATCCACAACTTCGTAGCTCACAACTTGCCCTTCGTCGAGGGTCTTGAATCCTTCGCCTGAGATGGCAGAGAAATGTACGAACACGTCTTTCCCATCATCACCGGTGATGAAGCCGAAGCCCTTTTGCTGGTTGAACCATTTTACTGTACCCTTTTGTTTCAAGAAAAAAACCTCCTAAATTGTGTTCACAGACGCATGCCGCCCTTAAAGTTCAGCGTAGGCAATAACCAATACGCCGACTTCGCGCGCGCCACTTCCCTTAAGTACCCCTGCACAGTAAGCCACGGTGCTACCCGTAGTTAAGATGTCATCCACCAGCAAAATCCGCGAACCGTAAGGAACCGGGCATGCCGTCGAAAAAGCATCTTTTACGTTTTGCCTGCGTCTGTAATGTGACAAACTGTGTTGCGGCGGCGTGTCCCGTTCCCTGATGAGGTAAGACACGTACGGCAAATCTGCCGTCCTGGCTATCTCACGAGCGATGAACTCCGCCTGGTTATACCCGCGCTGGATATAACGCTCCCGGTGCATAGGCACCGATGTTACAAAGTCGTACCGACCTATGTCCCCGGCCCAGAGCTGTGACGACAAAATCCCCAGTTGTCGCGCCAGTTCATGTGATCCGGAATACTTGAGTCGATGCAGCGCGTCGCGTACGACGCCTTCGTAATAAGCGAGAGCCATCACCTCACTCACGTGAGGAACGGCCTGAGCTGGCCGCAAAGGGAAGAAGTGTTGTCTACAATTATAGCACATTTCGTTCCCTTCCGTAATAGTGCAAAAAACACATCGTGACTGAGCCGGGAAGAGCAGATCCAGCAGCCGTTCAGCGAACTTACGAGCCTGCCCCATAAGCCCCATGCAGGTGATCCTGCAACCCACTGAACCGCTCTTCCGTCACAGCGTTCTTGACTGCAATGGCTATGGCCTTGCCGCTTCCCACCAGGACCACCAGTTCCCGCGCCCGAGTGATGGCAGTATAGAGCAGGTTACGCTGCAACATCATAAAATGCTGCGTGGTAAAGGGCAGCACCACGGCACGGTATTCACTCCCCTGGCTCTTGTGTACCGAAATGGCGTAAGCGGTAATAAGCTCATCGCATTCTGAGAATTCGTATTGCACCCGGCGCCGGGTATCCACATCATTATAGAGAACTGTCAGTAGCCCACCCTCGGTGTCCATGTCCACCACTCTGCCTACGTCACCGTTAAACACCATTTTGCCATAGTTGTTTTTGATCTGCATCACCTTGTCGCCAAGACGGATGACGCGGTCGCCGAATTTTATCTCAGGTTTGTTAGGTGAAGCCGGGTTCAGTCTGGACTGCAACTCATGATTGAGGGCCTCGACTCCGGTTATGCTCCGTCGCATGGGTGAAACAACCTGTATGTCGTCAATTGGGTGGAGTCGTCTCATTTTGGGGAGTCGATCCACCGCTGCTTCGATGACCAGCCGGGCCGCCTGCTCCGGGCTATCAGCCTTCATGAAGATAAAGTCCTTGGCCCGCGACTTAAGAACGGGGAACTCACCCCGGTTGATGCGGTGAGCGTTGTGCACAATGGCGCTCTCTTCGGCCTGGCGGTAAATGACGTTGAGCTTCACTGAGGGAACCAGTCCGGAATTGATGAGATCGCTCAACACGCTCCCGGCACCGACGGGAGGCAGCTGATCTACGTCCCCCACCAGCACCAGAATGCATTGCGCAGGCAGAGCCTGAAGCAAAGATGACATTAGCTTCAAGTCTATCATCGAGGCCTCATCCAGAACCAGCAGGTCACAGGCCAGAGGGTTTTCGGTATTGCGCTGAAAGGTTCCCTCCTGAACGGCGTATTCCAGCAATCTATGCAAGGTCCTGGCCTGGTGTCCCGTCGCCTCCCCCATCCGCTTGGCTGCTCTCCCGGTGGGCGCAGCCAGAGCAACAGCGAGCTGTCGAGTGCCGGCGACGTGCAGCAGCGCCTTTATCAGCGTTGTCTTTCCTGTGCCGGGCCCGCCAGTGATAATTGCCAATCCGCTCTTGAGTACAGAGCGGACCGCAGCCCTCTGTTCCTGAGCGAAGACGATGCTGTTCGCCCCTTCAAACCGTGCCAGTTCCTCGTCTGTTACCTCAGCATGATTGAGGTGACGTCTCAGGAGATCTTTTACCCTACCGGCTACGTCGGACTCCGCCTGCCAGAACTCAGGGCGATAGATTCTCCGTTGTCCACTGATAATCGCAGCGACCAGCATTCTGCGGCTGACTATCTCGTCCAGGACCGGCCTTATCAGGGCAATGTCTACCGCCAGAATCTCCCGGCATCGCTCCAGTAGCATTTCGGAGGGAAGATAGCAGTGCCCCTGCTCCTCTGCTGCCTGCAGGGTGTACCTCAGACCAGCTGCGATTCTTCTGGGATCATTGGCGGCCAGGCCCAGTTCCATGGCCAGGCGATCGGCTGTCTTAAAGCCGATGCCGTGGACTTCGTCTGCTACTCGGTACGGATTGGCTCGCAACATCTTCTCGCAGTTTTCGCCGTATTGCCTGTAGATTCGCCCTGCGTATCCCGGCGAAATACCGTGACCTTGCAGGAAAACCATGGCTTCCCTGAGCGCAGATCGGTTGGCAAAGGCCTCAGCCACCAGACTGGCGCGATTTGCGCCAATGCCGGCAACCTCTTTTACCCTCTCCGGGTCCTTCTCCAGAACGTTAACCACGTTCACGCCGAAGTGCTCCACAATACGCCGTGCCGTTTGCGGCCCCACACCCCGGATTATGCCCGATCCCAGATACTTCTCCAACCCCACCACATTCATGGGAGAAAGTGGCCTGAAAGAGGAGAACTCGAACTGCCTTCCGTATTGGCGATGAGTAATCCAGCTACCGGTGAGCTCGACTTCCTGCCCGAGCAGTGAGCCATCGATTACACCCACCGCCGTCTGCTGCCTTCCCTCCGCCGTCAAGCGCAGGACAGCATAACCGCTTTGCTCGTTAAGAAAGACGAATCTCTCTACAGTACCACGCAACTTGTCCATAAGAACCACCCCCCGCGCCCAGTCTTCTGGCTATCGTGGCAAGTTTGCCTTGAGCTCGTCTATTTTGCTCAGCCTTTCCCAGGGAAGGTCCAGATCCGGCCGACCCATGTGGCCATACGCAGCGATGCTGCGGTAGATCGGCTGCCTAAGGTTGAGCTCGCGAATAATCGCCGCGGGTCGCAGGTCGAAGGTACGCTTTACCGCCTCCGTAATCTTCTCTGTGGGCACCGCCTCTGTGTCGAAAGTGTCTATCATAATGGAAACCGGCCGCGATACTCCGATGGCATAGGCCAGTTGAACCTCACAGCGCTCAGCCAGGCCGGCTGCCACTACATGTTTGGCCACATATCTCGCGGCATAGGCGGCCGAACGATCAACCTTTGTGGGATCCTTCCCGGAGAAAGCCCCGCCGCCGTGCCGGGACATGCCGCCATATGTGTCGACGATTATTTTGCGCCCCGTAAGCCCCGAATCTCCCTGCGGGCCCCCTATCACGAAACGCCCAGTCGGATTAACCAGGAAGCGGGTTTTATCATCCATAAGTTCTGCCGGCACCACATGTTCCACAACGTGTTTAATCACATCTGCCCGTATAGTATCCAGATCGACATCAGGTTTATGCTGAGTCGAAATGACCACTGTATCAACCCTGACCGGCGTATACCCATCGTATTCAACGGTTACCTGGGTCTTACCGTCGGGACGCAAGTATGGCAGAATGCGCTTCTTTCTGACTTCGGCCAAGCGACGGGCCAGGCCGTGCGCGAGACTTATGGGCAACGGCATAAACTCCGGTGTTTCATTGCAGGCAAATCCAAACATCATTCCCTGATCCCCGGCGCCTATATCTGAAAGGTCATCTTCCTGGACGGAGCTGCGTTTCTCCAACGAAGCATTGACACCCATGGCAATGTCCGGTGACTGCTCATCAATAGCAGTCATAACAGCACACGTTTCACTGTCGAAGCCGTACTTGGCTCGGGTGTAACCGATTTCCTTTACTGTCCTGCGCACTATCTGAGGAATATCGGCATAACACACAGTCGATATTTCCCCCATGACCATAACCAGGCCCGTGGTGACCGCGGTCTCGCATGCCACGCGAGCCATGGGATCCTTGGTCAAAATAGCGTCCAGAATGGCATCCGAGATCTGATCGGCGACCTTATCGGGATGTCCTTCGGTTACGGATTCAGATGTAAACAAGTAGCGACCTTTTTTCATAATGCACCTCCGCAAAATAAAAACGCTCCCCTACTGGAAGCGTTCACAAACAGAACTCTCATCTTCCAGATTTCTCTGCAGGATTTGGCACCGGGCATTTAGCCGGTTGCCGGGCTTCACAGGGCCTGTCCCTCCGCCACTCTTGATGAGTCATGCATATCTTACTGTATAAAATAATAAGCGTCAATACGCGAAACTAATGGGTTGAGCTGCCGCTGCTGGTGTACATAACCATAAGAATCAGGGACATATATGACGTGATAACGAAGGACCAGCCCATGTGCAGCAGTTGCCCAATAGCGGAACCCTCCAGTATCATGCGACTCACCAGGTTGATCACCCAACCCCACATAATAACAGAGCTCACTGAACGGAAGTTCTGCCTGAAGAACCGCCAGGCGCGACGAAAGGAGCCCAGCACGCCCCCATCCTCAAGCACCAAAACCACCGGCCACATGGCCAGCATAATATGCACAGCCGCCATAATCAGAGGAAGCACCGCCATAAAAGGTGCCAGTACGGCAAATACAGTCTCCGGGTCCCCGCCGGTCATGCGCCCCCGCCAGGGGCCCACATTGATGATCATCCAGGTCAACAACAATGGTACAGCCTGTACAGCCAACATCCCCAGATGGACCAGAGAAAGACGCAGAAAGTACTTTTTTATTGAGGCAAAGAAATGACGAGCCTCCAACGTCCCGCCCCGAAGGGCCGCGGCTCGCAAGCCCAGCACACCTGAGGTCTGGGCCATGAAAATCACCAAAGCTACGACAAGGAGAGCTGCTGCTGCCGGCGCCGCATTGTACAGCACTTCACCGGATGCCGCTAAAGCGTCAAGTTCGAGCAAATCCGGTATGGCTGGTGTTACCAGGATCAGAAACAAAAGCAAATAAAACACCCAGACGGTAGCCCCAAACAACATGGGGAACCATATGGTGATGGGATTTGCCTTCACGGCACTGTTGACCCTGCCGAATGCGTGCTTAACAAAATCCATAGAACCAATCCTCCTACGGCTTCAATTGTAGCACGCTTGCCGCGGAGGAAGAAACATTAACGAAGCGGCCCGGCAGATATACCGGACCGCTTTCGGACAAACACCACTAAATGACTTTATGGACATACCTGTAGGGGATGGCGGCGATGGCCACTGTCCCCGGTCCGCCGTGCACCACCAGAGAAGCCGTCAGGTCCTCAATTAACCCGTGAGCCACACTAAGTTCCTGTTTCGCAAGATCCATCAGTTGGTCTGCCAGCTGTGGATCCTCAGCGTGCAAAACAGCTATCGCCAGTGGTTCCGCCTGGAAACGGTGTTTGAGCTGCGCCACCATCTCCTTGTTGGCTCCTGACATACTGCGGGCCTTGGAAATAGGGGATAGGAGGCCTTCGCTGAAGACAAACACCGGCTTCACCGAAAGCAGGTTAGCAATTATGGCCTTACCCAGATTGACTCGGCCGCCGCGCTGCAGGTAAGTCAGCGTGGGAAGGGACAGGTAGGTCCCCATGTGTTTCCGCACTTCCTCAAGGAGCACCACCACTTCGTCCACAGGCATTCCGTCGGCAAGCGCCTGTGCCGCAGCCAAAGCCTGCCATCCCCCGCCCATGGAAGCGTTTTCGCTGTCAAAGGTCCGTATCTTTGCAGCGTCCACCATGTCTGCACCGATGCGGGCTGTCTGAAGTGTACCGCTCAGTTTTCCGGTTATGTGTATGGACAAAACGGCGTCACATTCCGCTAACGCTTCGTATACCTGAACGAAATCTCCCGGGGCCGGCTGTGAAGTTGTGGCCTGTCTGGCTCCGGCAATGAGTCTCACCAGCTCAGGACGGCTGGCGTCGATATCTTCTCTGTAGCTCACGTTATCGATGCTAAGGCTAACCGGGACCACGGAAATGTCATGGCGCTTCAGCAGATACCCCGGAACATTGAGTGCGCTGTCAATTACTATGCGTGTCTTCATTCAATCCCCTCCTTAAATTATCTAGACGGAGAGGGGCAGAGATAATGTCGCCTTAATTGAGAAGCTCATCCCACATTTTGAGATAAGTGTCTTTTGTGTAGACGGGCTTGAAGTTGCTCACGGCTTCGAGAGCTTTCTCAGCTCCATTGGCCAGCAAGTCAACTGCGGTCATCGCCATAATCTTGGCCGGGACAATATAAGCCAGTTCCTCGTCAGTGATAACGTAGTCTGAGGCATGGCCGCGCCCACCGGCCCCTCCCACCATGGGATGGATGGTCGGCATGACATGACTGATATCGCCAATGTCGCTGGATCCGGAACCGTGATCACCCACGCCGACATTGTCCTCTCCCAGCAAAGTAACCGCGTTAAGCCTGAATAACTCGGTCATAACCTCTTCGTTGATGCGAGGCAGATAGCCGGGCAACTGCATAATTTCAACCTCGGCCCCCACAGCCATTGCTCCGGCCTCAAGGGCGCGATCAACTTTCTTGCTGGCATCCA
>DDWC01000045.1 GCA_002345475.1 Firmicutes bacterium UBA2296 | reverse complement strand
AAGCCAAACTCGGCGGTTGCGGGTTTCGAGTTGCCAACTTCCGTGATGGTGCCCAACCTCAATTCTCTGAGCCTGGGGTCAGCCGTGAGCCACATGCGAGATCTGGGTCTGAACCTGGCGACATCGGGTCTTGGCGAAAGGATCGTGAGCCAGGCTCCTGCCGCGGGCTCCTATGTGCTTCCCGGTAGCACCATCGAGGTAGCCCTCGGCGAGCTACCCCGCCAGGACGGGTTGATTGAAGTCCCAGACGTGAGCCAGCTGTCGATGCGCGACGCCAGCACTAAGTTGTCCTCGGTGGGACTTAGCGTTATTATCGAAGGTAGCGGTCTTGCGTTTGCTCAGTATCCACCTGCAGGTGCAGCTGTGGCCCGAGGAACCGCAATTAAGGTGACCTTTATACCATAAATAGAAAGTAGGTGAGTGCCTTGCTTCTTCGGGATTTGCTAGATTCTTCTGACCTTAGCTTGACACAGGGTGATTCCGGCATAGAGATAACAGGCATTCAGTATTCGTCCCGGCAGGTCATCCCTGGGAATTTGTTTGTCGCCATCCCTGGTTACCGTGTGGACGGACACGCTTACATTCAGGACGCTATAGACCGGGGCGCTATAGCTCTTGTCGTCTCGAAACCGGTGCAAGTGGCCAGCAATGTGACAGTTGTAACAGCCAAAGACTCAAGGTTGGCTTTGGCACAGCTTTCTGCTGCCTACTACGACCATCCATCGCGACACCTGCGCATGATTGGTGTCACTGGCACGAACGGCAAGACCACAGTTACATACCTGCTGGAAGACATACTGCGTCGCGCCGGGCTGAAGACGGGCTTACTGGGCACCATCGGCATGCGCGTTGGACAAAGAGAGGTTGCCGCGTCGCACACGACACCAGAATCGCGCGACTTGCAGTGTGCTCTGGATGAAATGCGTCGGGAGCGGGTCACACATGTGGTCATGGAGGTCTCGTCGCATTCTCTGGCGCTGTCGCGAGTTGCTGAAGTGGAATATGACACTGTGGTTTTCACAAATCTTACCCAGGACCACCTGGATTTCCATTCTGACATGGAGGACTATTTTCAGGCCAAGTCCAGACTTTTTTCAGAACTCGGGTTGAGAGAGAGTAAGCAAACAAAGACAGCGGTTATTAACGGCGACGACGCCTATGGCAGGAGACTGCCACAACTGTGCCGGGCGGGGGTCAGGTTACTGACTTATGGTCTGGATGCACAAAACGACCTGTACGTCTCAAACATAACCAGTGGTGTGAAAGGCAGCTCGTTTACCATGCACACTCCAAAAGGCAACGTTAACGTCGAGATTGCCACCCCGGGTGTCCACAGCGTCTACAACGCTTTGGCCGCCACCGGTGCTGCCATTGCCGAGGGCATTAGTCTGGAGATTATCCGGGCCGGACTTGGCAGTGTGGGAGTACCGGGGCGGATGGAGCCGGTAGACAGCGGGCAGTCCTTTGGCGTATTTGTGGATTATGCTCATTCCCCCGATAGCCTGGAGAACGTGCTGCGGGCCTGTCGCTCCTTCACACAGGGCAGGTTGATTGTTGTTTTTGGTTGTGGAGGAGACCGCGATCGCGGTAAGAGGCCGCTCATGGGAGAAATAGCGGCCCGCCTCGCTGATGTGGCTGTTTTAACGTCTGACAATCCGAGGTCGGAAGACCCTCTGGCAATCATTGACGATGTCATGGAAGGTGTCAGCATAGGCTCTGCTGCCAATAAGGTTTTGGTCGAGCCTGATCGCAGAGCGGCGATATTACAGGCCATCACTCTTGCCCGACCGGGTGACGTGGTATTGCTGGCGGGCAAAGGGCATGAAACCTATCAGATTATGCCTGAAGGGACCACAAATTTTGACGACAGAGAAGAAGCCAGGATGGCCCTTAAGGAGGTTCTCAAGTGATACCTCTGAATTTAGAGTACATCGCCGAAGTCACATCGGGGACGCTCGTAGGAGTCAACGCGACGGTTACCGGGGTTGCCTGCGACAGCCGAAAGGTTGAGCGGGGTGCACTTTTTGTTGCTTTGCGGGGGAGGCGTACTGATGGACATAATCACGTGGTGGGTGCTGTAGAAAAGGGCGCTGTGGCCGCGCTGGTGGAACGTAACGGCACATACGGATGTCCTTATATCCTAGTGAGGGACACTGTGGAAGCTATAGGCCAAATGGCCCGCATGCATTTGCTGCGTCACCCCACGAGAGTTGTCGCCATAACCGGGAGTATGGGAAAGACAAGCACCAAAGAAATGACCGCCGCAGCTCTGGCTACCCGTTTCAGCGTATTCAGGAGCATGGGTAACCTGAATACCGAAATCGGTCTTCCGATTAGTGTGCTTCACCATACAGATGAAGAGGTCATGGTCCTGGAAATGGCTATGCGGGGCCCGGGGCAAATTGCCGAGTTGGCCAGAATTGCCCCTGCTGACGTGGCGGTGATAACCAACATCGGCGAGTCTCACCTGGAAGTCATGGGCACCCGGGGGGCGATTGCCGCTGCCAAGGGCGAGATACTGTCCGGTATGAAGTTAGGCGGCACAGCCGTGCTTAACCGTGACGACGATTACTATGAATACCTTGCATCGCTGGCACAAGGTCCCATAATTTCGTTTGGCTATCACGCAGACGCTGACTACAGGATTGCTGACGTGAAGCCGATGGAAGGGGGTCACTACCTGTGCCGGGTAGTGACGGGCACTGAAAGCATTATGCTCAGGACTCCCTGGCCGGGGCTTCATAATGTGAACAATGCCGTCGCTGCTCTGGTGACAGCAGGTGTTATGGGTGTGGCTCTTAAGACAGCGGTAGCCGGTATTGAGGAATGCCCGGCGACACCGGGGCGTCTGCGTGTTCTGCAACTGGCTCAGGGGGTTACCGTAATCGATGATACCTATAACGCCAGTCCTGCGGCGACACTCTCGGCACTGTCTACTCTGGCGGAAATGCCTACCCTGGGGCGCAGGATTGCGGTGCTCGGCGATATGCTGGAGCTTGGCACAAGGGAGCAAGAGGCCCACGAAGAGGTTGCGGCCAAGGCAGCCGAGGTGTGCGATATGGTGATCACTGTTGGCAGGTTGGCAACTCGCATAGCAGATGTTTGCGCCGACAAGGATATACCTGCACACAGGTTCACGGACCGGGCCGGCGTGGCGAAGTTCCTCCTGCATGTGTTGGAGCCGGGGGACTTGGTTCTCATCAAAGGTTCCCGCGGTATTGGGCTTGAAGATGTGGTGACAGCACTATTTGATGGGCAGGGGAAAGAATGATGATCTGGTATGTCTTCCCGGCTTTTTTTCTCAGTCTGCTTTTGGCCCTGCTGGTGGGGTACTGGATGATTCCTCAGCTGGCTCGCCTGAAATTTGGACAGGTAGTGCGAGATGACGGTCCTAGTACTCATCTAGGCAAGAAGGGTACCCCGACCATGGGGGGACTCATTTTTCTCGTGCCATCTTTGCTGCTAACCCTTGCAGGTGCGCTGGCGGGGACATCGGATTTGCTGCCGACAGTAGCTCTACTGACCCTGGTGACAGGCTTTGCACTGGTGGGGCTGACCGACGACGCGTTAAAAGTTGTATTCAAGCGTTCACTGGGACTGAAAGCCAGGCACAAGCTGGCGGGTCAGTTTCTGGTGGTGGCGGTGTCCGGGCTATTGTTTTACCTCAGTGGGCATGATACTGCTGTGACACTGCCGTTTACCAGGTTGTCATGGGACCTGGGTATCTTCTACTGGGCTTTCTTTGCAGTTTTGGCGGTGGGCTTTGGAAACGGCGTCAACTTCACCGACGGAGTGGATGGACTGGCAGGCAGTACAGTATTTATCGCGCTTCTATCATACGTTGTTATCGGTGTTATTTCAGGCTCTGAGCCGGTTCTGCTGGCATCAGCAGTATTGGCCGCCGCGGTCCTGGGATTTCTATTTTACAACCGGCATCCGGCCAGGGTTTTTATGGGAGATGTCGGTTCTCTGGCCCTGGGTGGAGCTTTGGCCGGCCTGGCCGTGATGAGCAAAACGGAACTATATCTGCTCGTGCTTGGCGCTGTTTTTGTGTTCGAGGCCTTTTCGTCCACCCTGCAGGTTATCTATTTCAAGATGACCAAAGGCAAGAGGTTCTTTCGCATGGCGCCTTTCCACCATCATCTGGAGGTCAGTGGCTGGTCAGAACGGCACGTGTTGTGGGCGTTTGTTTTGGCGGCCGTGCTATGCTCCATAATAGGCTTGACGGGATTCTGGTCGCAAGTTGCTGCTGTGAGGTGACAAAATGAAACGCAGGCGCCATGCCCCTGATTACCTATTGCTGGCGACGATAATTGCCATTAGCGGCATAGGCCTGTTGATGGTGTTCAGTGCCAGCACTGCGGTCGCTCACGCTCGCTATGGCGATGAGTGGTATTTTGCCCGCCGGCAACTGCAGTGGCTTGTTATGGGCTCAGTGGCGATGTTTGTTGCGGCCTATTTCAATGTCTGGAGCCTGCGCAAGTTGGCAGGGTTCGGGCTTGTGGTTGCCATGGGACTTGTTGCCCTGACTTTTGTTCCCCAGTTCGCGGTTGCTGCCCACGGTTCAGCAAGGTGGGTGAAGATAGGCGGTATACAGCTGCAGCCCTCGGAGGTGGCCAAGATCGCTCTGGTCCTGTGGGCTGCTGACAAACTGGCTAGAAAAGGAGTCAAGCTACGGTCGCTGACCAAGGGGTCGGCCTCAATCTTGCTGGTGACTGGGGTGTTAAGCCTGCTGGTCGCAGTGCACGACCTGGGAACAGCGGTAGCCATAGTCCTCGTAATTGGCATAATGCTTTTTTCTGCCGGGGTTCCCATGCTGCACCTCTCAGGCATGGTGCTCAGCGCCCTTGGGGGCATGGCTGTGATGGTTTGGCGAGCTCCGTACCGCTGGGACAGGATAACTTCGTATCGTAACCCCTGGCTGGATGCCCAGGACACCGGTTACCAACTGGTTCAGTCACTCTATGCCATAGGTTCAGGTGGTTTGTTTGGACGCGGGCTGGGCAAAAGCCTGCAAAAGGAGTTCTTCCTCCCCGAGCCTCATAACGATTTCATATTCTCTGTACTGGCCGAGGAGTTGGGTTTTCTCGGCGCATTTGTTGTGATCGCTCTTTTCCTCTTTTTGGCCTGGCGCGGTATGAGGACCGCGCTTCGTGCTCCTGACACTTTTAGCGCCTTGCTGGCCTGTGGCATTACCGCCATGGTAGTAACCCAGGCCGCCATCAATATAGCAGTCGTGACCGGTAGCATTCCAGTTACTGGAATTACTCTCCCCCTAATCAGCTCTGGCGGCAGTTCGCTCTTGATAACGATGACGTCGCTGGGAATTCTCATGAATATTACACGATATACTGATTCTGGCGAGGTGAAGCAATGACAGATCGTCCAAAGCGTCTGCTCTTCTCTGGCGGCGGCACAGGTGGACACATATTTCCGGCCCTGGCTGTGGCATCGGCTTTCATCAAGCGGCACCCTGATACCGAGGTGCTCTTCGTTGGTGCTTCCCGCGGCATGGAAGTGCAGCTGGTGCCAAGGGCCGGTTTTGCCTTGCAGACTCTGGATCTGGCCTACTTGCCGCGCAGCATCTCGCTACGCCAGCTCAGCGCTGTGTGGAAGGCCTTTCTGGGCGTGCACCGCGCCGCAGCAATACTCCATGAGTTCGCACCCGATGTAGTTATAGGGACAGGGGGTTACGCCGCTGGACCTGTTGTGCTGCGTGCCGCTCTTGGTGGCATACCAACCCTGATTCATGAGCAAAATGCGTTCCCGAGTCTGACTAACAGACTGCTTGGCAGATTTGTCAAGCGGGTGGCAGTCAGTCACGATGCGGCACAGGCACATTTTCCGGCGACAAAGACGGTGGTTACTGGGAATCCCCTGCGCTCCGAGATGCTGGTTGCGGACCGCGCGGCTGCGCGGGAGCTGCTGGGTTACGCAGCGGATGACTTTCTTCTGGTGATTGTCGGCGGTAGCGGTGGGGCCCTTGGAATCAACCGCGCCGTATGCAAGGCATATCCAGACCTGCTGAGAGATGATATCCATATCTACCACGTTGCCGGCAAAAGGGACTTCCCTATGGTCAGCCAAGCGGCACATGCAGCTGGAGACGCTCGTCTGCGGGTGGCGGACTTTGCCGAAAATATGCCACTTCTGTGGGCTGCTGCGGACCTGGCCGTGTCTCGGCCCGGATCAACCACCGCTGAACTTGCGGTTATGGGGGTCCCGGCGATACTCATACCTTCGCCCATTGCCGCAAACGATCATCAAACGCATAACGCACTGGCTCTGGTGCGTGCGGGAGCAGCTGTTATGATCAAGGAGACGGAGCTGGATTCGGATACTCTTGTGGAGCAGGTGATCCGGCTGAGACGCAACTCACAGCTTCGGACAACGATGTCAGCCGCTATGCGTTCATTGGCCAGGCCTGACGCGACAGAGCAGGTCTGTGATCTGATCGAGGGCCTCTTGCGCCACTGATCAACGAAGGAGGGGTCAGAGGTGAAGGGAAAGAAGAAGCGTGGCATAGCCCCCGCGTTGGTATTGTTCGGGGCAATTACGGCACTCTTGCTGTGGCAGTTGCTGCTTTCTTCCACATACCTGAGGGTCTCCCGGGTTGATGTAATCGGGCAGGAGACCTTGACGCCCAGGCAGGTAGAGGACATAGCCGGCGTTTACCGCGGCATGTCGATGCTGTCATTGCGGGTAGGCGCGGCTGAAGAGCGGTTGCTGGCGGATCACCGGGTGGTTGCAGCCACTGTGGTCAAGCGCTGGCCTGACAAAGTGGAGATTTCCATTGAAGAAGACATTGGTGTGGCTGTTGTCCCGTACCACGGACATTTTGTTGAATTTGACCGCAGATTGCGGGTGGTGGCAATTGTCACAGACTTCTCGCGGATCAATTTGCCTATAGTGACCGGGGTCTTGTTGCCCGAGGTAAAACTGGGGGACGCCTTGGCTCAGGAGAGAATTGTCGCTGCCCGTGATGTGATTATCGCCGTCCCGGCATCTCTGCGTCGCCTGGTATCAGAGATCAACGTTGGTGACGTAGCAAAGATGTATCTGTACATGAATAACGGAGTGCGCATTGAGCTGGGTGGTAAGCATGAAGTCGCTAAGCGCTTACAACTGCTCGCTGCGGCTTTGTACGCCTACGAGCTTCGGGAATTCGATCGAGAAACCGTCCCGACAATAGATTTGAGCGGTGAGGTTGTTGTCTTCAGAGGCAGATAGCAGGTTTTCTGCGGCAAGCACGGTCAAGGGTTTTCATTATTGCTCATGCATAACAGGAGAAGCAGGCCTCCCTGTGGAATTCATACAGGTAAGGCAAGAGGGGGAGGTGGCATATTGATTGATCAGAATGTGTGGGCCGGGCTTGATATCGGCAACTCACAAATCCGCTGTGTGATTGGCGAACAAAGTCCATCAGGCGGGATGCGAGTTATCGGACAGGCGGCCGGCGGCTGCAAGGGGCTGCGCAGGGGCGTCATTGTTGACCGTGAGGCTCTCACTAATGCCGTTGCAGACGTTATTTCCATGGCCGAACGCGTATCTGGCAAGAGGGCCCAGAATGTGTGGGTGGGGCTCTCTCCCGTTTATGCCTATCTGCAGAGTACACGCGCCACAGTCAATGTGAGCGATGAAGGACATCGCGTAACTCGCTATGACGTTGATCAGGTTCTGGCAGCGGCACGATCTGCAACACTGCCTCCTGGCAGGCAGTTGATGGAACTCTGGACAGACGGATTCATCGTGGATGGATATGATAATCTCAAAGATCCCGCCGGCATGATCGGAAACCGCCTTTCTCTGGAAGCCCGGGCGGTAGTCGCGGATTCGGTCACGGTCAGCGACTATAAAGCGATTGTGGAGGGGTCTGGCCGATTGCTGGCCGGATTGGTCCTGAAACCACTGGCCTTGTCTGCGGTGCTCTTTGAGCCAGAGGAGCGCGTGGGGGACACCGTACTTATCGACATGGGTGGGGGAGCCTGCGAAATAGGCTATTTCAGTGACAACAGGCTAATGCGCATTGGGGCCGTACCCGTAGGTGGCAGAAGCATTGCCAGTGACATCGCTCTGGTCCTGAAGATAAATTACGCGGTGGCGGCCCGCATTGAGAGGGAACTGGACCTTCTTGTGCAGCCTCCTGAGGACGCTATGGTGGAGCTTGCCGATTACGGCTATGTGGAGTCACGGCAGGTGAGTCGCCTGATGTTGTACGAGATCGCCAAGTCGCGGGTAGAGGAGATATGTTCTCTGGTAGCCAGGGAGTTGACAAGGATCATTGGTGAGCAACGCATGCTGGATCATGTCATTGTCACAGGTGGTATGCTCAGAAACAGGGGCATTGATGCACTGTTACCGAGAACATTCTCGCGTAAAACCCGTCTGCACATCACCCCTCTGGGCAAGTTCGCCGACATCGGATATAACGTAGCCATGGGCATTATCAGCGTGGTGGCCGGCCCTGAAGAAAAGAACACAGAGGAGTCCGTAGAGACAGGAGAACACCGGGAAGGTTTCTGGCGAAGGATTGTCCACATCATTAAGGATTTCTGGGAATAGAGTTGGGAGGACCGAGAATGCTGGAATGGGAAGTAGAGAATGGTCAATACGCTCGTATCAAGGTCATAGGTGTGGGAGGCGGTGGTAGCAACGCCATCAACCGCATGATCGAAGCCGGACTTAGGGGTGCAGACTTTATTGCCATAAACACTGACGCACAGGCGCTCTCCATGTCCATGGCCACCCACAAGCTGCAGATTGGCGAGAAGCTGACCCGCGGCCTGGGAGCCGGCGCCAATCCCGAGATTGGGCTTAAGGCTGCTGAGGAGAGTCGAGAAGCATTGGCCAAAGTTTTGCGCGGAGCAGATATGGTATTTGTTACCGCTGGCATGGGCGGTGGGACCGGTACCGGAGCAGCTCCGATAGTCGCCGAGGTCGCCAAAGAGGTCGGCGCTCTTACCGTAGGGGTGGTAACCAAGCCTTTTAGTTTCGAGGGACGCAAGCGGCAAGGTCAGGCCGAAAAGGGGATTCAGGCGCTGCGTGAGAAGGTAGACACAATCATTACAATTCCCAACGATCGTCTACTTCAGGTAGTAGATAAGAAGACTCCATTCCTTGAGGCTTTCAAGATTGCTGACGACGTGTTGCGGCAGGGGGTTCAGGGAATATCTGATCTGATCCTGGTACCCGGCCTGATAAACCTTGACTTTGCCGACGTCAAGACCGTCATGTCCTCGGCTGGTTCGGCTTTAATGGGTATCGGCCACGCCAGCGGCGAGGGCCGGGCTGTCAGCGCTGCCAAGCAGGCCATTTCCAGTCCCTTGCTGGAGACGTCAATTGACGGTGCTAAAGGTGTGCTGCTCAGCATTTCCGGTGGAGAAAGCCTGGGACTGCATGAAATCAACGAAGCGGCAGAGATCATCTCTGATGCCTGTGACCCCGATGCAAACTTTATCTTCGGTGCGGTGATAGACGAGTCCCTGGGAGACGAAGTGCGAGTAACCGTGATCGCTACCGGTTTCCTGGAGAGGCGTTCCAAGGAGTCGATTTTTGACGGCATCACAGTTTCCCCCTTTGACGATGACCATTTGGACATTCCGACCTTTATGCGCAAGAAGCGCCTGTTGGACAGGTAGCGATCAGGCGCAGGCACGCAGATGTTTGGGGGTATGAACCACTGTGAAGTGTCCTTATTGCGGCGTACTGGACAGCAGAGTCATCGACAGCCGCCCCACGGAGGAAGATGCGGCCATTCGGCGCAGGCGTGAATGCGTGAGTTGTGGGCGTCGCTTCACGACATACGAAAGAGCTGAGGAGCATCCCCTTGTTGTCATCAAGAAGGATGGTCAGCGCGAGCTCTTCAGTCGTGCCAAAATTCTTTCAGGCCTGTTAAAGGCCTGTGAAAAAAGACCTGTTTCTCTGGCCACGCTGGAGCAGGCAACCGCGGACATAGAGGCAGAACTGGTTAATCGCGGTTACTCTGAAGTTCCTTCGCATCTCATCGGTGAGCTTGTCATGGATGCCCTGCGCGAGATCGATGAGGTTGCCTATGTGCGTTTTGCTTCTGTCTACAGGCAGTTCACCGACATTAAGAATTTTCTGGGTGAGCTGGAGAAGTTGTTGCGGGTGCGGGAAGATGAGCGTAAGTAGGGCATGGGCGCGCGGACGCGACGAGTACATTCGGCAGAGAGTCCTGGACGAAGTTCTGCCGCAGGACTGCAGGATGGCCTGCAGTCAGGGGCTGCTGGAGATCCATAGCCTTCATAGGTATTTTGATCGGGAACTGTTGTGTCCGCCCGTGGAGTCTTTTTGTAACGGAAACGCTGCACCTGGTCTCGGGCCTTTGCAGTGGACCGGGCAGCTGTTGCGCTGGTTCGACATCGCCAACTCCCTTTGCCTGCCCAATTTTGACACGGATTTTTCACAGGCGTTCCCCGGTCTTTGTGAGGCAGAAATGCAAGTACTGTTGCGCAGTGTATTTGACCACCTGGATGCGGCACGCCCGGGGGCAACACTACTTCACGTCAACCTGGGTGCCTCTGTTGACCAGGGCGCAGCTAGTTGTGCCCATGCCCTGCTGGACTTGCTTGACGAGGGTGCAACGAGGACAAACCCCTTTGTTGTACTGCGCATTCGGGAGGGAGTAAACCTCCATCCACACGAGCCGTTGTTTTCCATTACCCAGAAAGCTCTTGATCTGTCGCGAAGGCGACAGGGCATCGCTTTTGGCTTAATGGATTCAGGCATGAATCGAGAATGGCTGGAATTTGTTGCCTACGCTGGCGATGGTCTGCGCATGGAGCCTTTGCATGGTGACTTATTCCGCGGAGTGCGGGGTACGTCGGTTAATGGGATTGTCACGCTGAATGTGCCGCCCTCTCATGAGGCTGATTGGCCGAAAATTGAGAGGTCATTGCATCTGGCGGGGAGAGTTCTTGCGCAGAAGCTGGAGCTGATGGAAGACGGGAAGACCGGCAGGGTTATCCCAGGCACTAGTGTGATTAACATCTCTGGCCTTAGCTTTGATACCGGCGCCAGCAAACTGGCCTCTTTCGATTTGCTGGAGAAGATTGACGCCAGAGTGGCGCAAATGGGCCTGGATTTCGGTCTTCCTATGACGGTGGCGATCGTGGAGTCTCTGGATGGAGCCGCGGGACAGCCGTATGTCAGTTCAGGCCTGTCTCTGGCCGCTGAGCTGCAACACAAGTTGCGGGGAGGGCACTCTCTGGTTATCCCGACAGGCTCTCACATGTCGTGGCAGGATCTACACCTGAGTTTGTGCGCCGCACAGGCCGCAGGACTATCATTCCTGAGGTTCTCGCCAGAGGATGTCAGATGCGGTAGCTGTCATCTGGCGGTGGCCGCTGCCGGTCCGTGTCCTGCTTGCGCGTACGAGGGTCGGCGCAGGGTGGATTTTGTTGAAGGCAGACTGCAGTCCCTTGTTACAGGGGAACCAATAGTGTAAATATGGATACCTGGGGGAGGTGATGCTGTGGCTGAAAGAAGAAATGTCCAAACGCGTAGAAAGCGCCGGTTTCGTCCCTTGCGGCGGATCTTGCTCTTGCTTCTTGCAGGAATCGTTGTGTTTGGTTTCGTCAGGACGGCATCATGGGCATACTCCAGAGTGTTCGGGGAGAAGGTTCAGGTTGTCAGAGCGCAATCAGTGGCTTTGACGGCCCTGTTTCAGGGAACCGGCGTCATCCTGCGGGAGGAAGTAGTTGTCGTGGCGCCACGCCCTGGAACTGTGAATTCCCTGGCTGAGTCACTGGCCGAAGTCACCGCGGGAGACGAAATCCTGGAAATCGTCGATAGGGATAGGCTGGCGGAAATCGAGAAGCTGATTGCCGCAGAGGAGGAGAAGTTGGGAGGGTCTGGCGGAGACGCTCTGGTAGCTCTAGCCGATGCGGAATTAGCGCTTAAGCAGGCGACTGGCAAGTTACGAGAATTGACCGCTGCTTATGCTACGGCCTTGCGCAAGGGTGAAATTTCGCAAGTAACCTCACTTTTCCATGAAATTGGCCTGGTTACTGAACAGGTAAATCAATACGATAGGGCATTTCAGGCAGCCCGCACAGCCAGCGTGGATCTAGGGTCCCGCTATGAAGAACTTATTGAACAAAGGGAAACAGCGATCCACAAAGTGGTGGCGCCTGTTTCCGGGATTATGACCTGGACTGTAGATGAACTGTCAGGAACAGTGAATCCGGCCCTCCAGCCTGCCAGAGTATTGGATCTGATAAACGGAGGCGGGGCTACAGGTAATTCCCTCAGCAGCGGAACCCATGTGCCGGCAGGTAGCGCTCTGTGTGCGATTGTGGACCCTGTGAACATAACCTTAGTAATAGAACTGGACAAAGATTTGCTATGGTCACCTGACGATCAAATAGAGATTCGCGTTAACGGGCAGGTAGCAGAGATGTTTTTTGAGAAGTCCGTGCCAATATCTGATCAGTCGGCTCTATGTTACTTCCAGTTCTCGTCAGTGCCTGAGGACGCAGTCAAGTCCAGGTGGGTTGCGGTAGAGCTATGGCCCGTGCGGCCAGCGGCATTCTCAGTGCCTGCTTCGTCTCTGATTCAGGTCGAAGGAGCGTCTGCGCTTTATGCTCTGGACCAGGAAGGTACTGTAGGCCTGGTAGAGGTGGCAATACTCGAGAAAAATGGGTCACAGGCGATTGTGACAGGGTTACCGGGGAACTCGTGGATAGTATCGAACCCCGAACTTGTGACCGTGGGAGACACGGTTGCCACACCTAAGGGGGACTGACCTTGCGAGTTTCTGACGAGGTTCTCAGATACGCTTCAGCATACCCTGGGGCGAAGGTCGTGGCCGTCACCAAGACGGCGGACATAAAGGCGATGCGCGCGGCGTATGAAATAGGATATACTGCCTTTGGGGAAAACCGCATTCAGGACGCGCTTGCCAAGATCGCACTGATAAGTTTGCCTGTGGAGTGGCACTTCATTGGCCGTTTACAGAGTAACAAGGCACGTAAGGCTGTGGGGCCGTTCTCGCTCCTTCATTCGCTGGATAATCTTCGACTGGCAAACCTGGTTTCAAACGTCAGCCTGGAGAGCGGAGTGACCACTGAGTGTCTGATACAGGTTAACGTAAGTGGCGAAAAAAGTAAGCAGGGGATAGATCCTGTTGAGATATACCAGTTCGGGACAGATATCCGCGGGCTTCAGGGCATTAAAGTCGTTGGGCTTATGACCATGGCCCCTCATGAAGAAACCCCTGAAGCGACTCGCCCGCTGTTTAGGAAAATGCGAAGGTTGTTCGAAGGGCTTTCCGGGGAGGCCTCGTCTCACTTTGAGATGAAGTACCTGTCGATGGGAATGAGCAACGATTATCACGTTGCCCTGGACGAGGGGGCTAACCTGATCAGGGTTGGCAGTGCTATCTTTCTGCACGATTAAGTACTAAGGAGGTCTGGTTGAAATGTGGAAGAAGATTCTCGAGTTTTTTGGTTTTGACAGTGATGATGAGGATGTAGAAGAGTCAGAGCAGGTGGTTGCGGAGGAGCATCAGGCGGCACAGGCCGAAGCACCCTCGCAAGCCAAACGCCCACAGCAAATCGTCGACCTGCGACAACGTCAACAGATCAAAGTGGTTGTGCTACAACCTCGCAGTTTCGACGACGTACCCACAATGGTGGAGCACATAAAGATCGGACGTCCTGTTATTCTCAATCTTGAGGGTTGCGACAACAAATGCCGTCAGCGCGTTCTTGATTTTATGTCTGGTGCCACTTACGGTTCAGGCGGCAAAATGCAGAAGATTAGCGAATGCATCTTCCTTTCGGCTCCAGCCAACGTGACCGTGGATACGATCAGCGGAGAGTTTTACGATGATGAGGATCTGGCTAATCGCCCCACCCAGAAGAAAGGTGAATAGCAGTTATGCGTATAGCCTTCGACCTCTTTTATAACATTTTTTCCTGGCTGCTCATCTTTCGCGTCATCCTGTCCTTTATTTCAGTCGATCAGAGCAGCCCTGGTGTCAAGTTGCTTTACCAGCTGACTGAGCCTGTTCTGGCTCCGATCCGCAACGCCTTTGGCCTTTTGCAGGTGGGATCAATTGCTCTGGATGTGGCACCCATTGTGGTGCTGATCCTACTGGACGTGCTAAGGCGCCTCATATTTTTGGTCGTCTAATTTTCCAAGAGAAAGGGATGAGATCTATGGCGATTACACCACAGGAGATCAACAAGAAAGAGTTCAAGCGCATTATGAGGGGCTATAGCCCTGAAGAGGTGGACGAGTTCCTCGACCGCCTGACCAAGGATTACGAGATGGCTTTGCGCGAAGCCTCGGCCATGCGTGATCAAGTGGCTAAACTTGAAGATAAGTTGGCTCACTATTATAAACTGGAGCAGACCCTGCACGGCGCCCTGGTTGTAGCGCAGGAAACAGCGGAGGAAGTAAAGAACAACGCTCGCAAAGAAGGGCAGCTTATGGTCAAGGAGTCTGAGGCCAGGGCGGAGCGCATTGTCGAGGAAGCTATTAACAAGTCGCGCAAGATGGCCTCCGAGTATCAGGAAGTACAAAAACAGGCTGAGATTTTCCGTGGTCGCCTGCGAGCGTTGTTACAGGCACAACTCGAAATGATCAGTTCCGATGACTGGGACTCTTTGACTGAATAATAGCGTCCTTATTCCTCGTCTGACGATATGGGCGAGGAATAATGCTGTAAACGCAAATAAGGCGGTGTAACACAATGAAGGTTATAGGCATTTTGGGCGGGATGGGACCCCAAGCCACAATCGACCTGTACCAGAAAATTCTTGACTCAACTGCAGCCAGGAAAGATCAGGAGCATATCCCGACATTAATATGGTCAAACCCTGGTATTCCTGACAGGAATCTGGCCATTTTGCACGGAGGTCCTGATCCCTCTTCCGCTTTGCGGGAGGGAGCGATAATTCTGGAAGCGGGCGGCGCTGATTTTATCGTAGTACCCTGTAATACTGCGCACCTTTTTGCGGATGCCATCAGAGAGGCGGTTAAGATACCTTTATTGAACATGGTAGAGGAGACAGCGGCTCGCGCCGCCGACCGTCTGCCTCCGGGTTCTCCCGTATCAATCCTGGCCACCACAGCCACAGTTGCGACCGGCCTCTATCAGAAGGCTCTTGAAAAACATGGACTGAGCTTCATGTTGCCGGACAGCGGCGACCAGGAGATCATTATGGCGGCTATTTTTGACGAGCGAGGCATTAAGGCGGGTTTTGTTGATGACCACAACCGCACTCGCGTGTTGGCAGTGGTGCGACGGCAACAGGAACTTGGAGCCGTCGCGTTCATTGCCGGGTGCACCGAGCTTCCGCTGGTCATCAGGCCGGACGATGCCGAATGTATGCTGGATCCGACCTTGCTGCTGGCACAGGCCGCCGTTCGTCTGGCCGGTGCTAAGCCCAGGATGTGATTTCATGCATGAGAGGTTGCTGCGTTCACTGGAGGACAAGGTAGAACGACTGTCGACAGCCATGGAGCGCGTTAACCTCGCCGAGTACTTAAGGTTGCTTAACAACCCCTGGCGTCTGCTGTGGGTAAACTTTCTGGCAGGGCTGGCCAGGGGTGTAGGCATGGCCATCGGTGGAACCATCCTGTTTGCCTTCATCCTTTTTGTAATGGGCAGAATCGCCGGATGGAACTTGCCTGTGCTTAGCGAGTTCATTGCTAATCTGGTGCGTATGGTCGAGGAACAACTGACAAGATGACATTCGGAGGTAGTTCATGTACAAGCTTTTCAGCTTTGTAACCGTGTTCTTGCTGGCTCTGGACCAGCTCAGCAAGCAGTTGGTGCTTATGCATATACCGTTAGGAACCAGGGTGGTTCTGCTGCCCTCTTTTTTGTCCCTTACTCACGTTCGTAACACGGGGGCTGCATTTGGCTGGCTGGCGGGCAAAACCATAGTCTTCTACGGTGCAGTGTTGTTGATTGTGGCAGCAGTGGTCTATTTTCGCCACGATATTGTTGCTGCGGGTAACCTGGCGGTTATCTCCACGGCGCTGATGATGGCGGGAGCTTTAGGCAATATGATAGACAGGCTTCGCTTCCAGGGTGAAGTCGTAGATTTCATATCTTTCAGCTTTTTCCCGCCTGTTTTTAACGTGGCTGATTCTGCCCTGGTGATTGGGGCAGGGTTGTTGCTTCTTAGCGTCCTGCGTCTGGAACTGTCATGACCGTCTTCGACACTCGCCATCACCTGGTGGCTGCGGAGGAAACCGGCTCCCGACTGGATGTACTTCTGGCAGGCGTGATGCCGGGCTTGAGCCGTAGCTTCATCAAGCGACTGATGGACGAGGGACGGATTCTTGTTGATGATCGCCAGGAAAAGGCAGGATTTCGCGTTAAATCCGGGCAGAGGATTACCGTCGATGTGCCCCTGGAGCCGGCTGACACCGTCCCTCAGGACTTACCGGTCCACATCCTGTATGAGGATGAGTTTATGGCAGTGATAAACAAGGCTGCTGGTATGGTGGTTCATCCTGCGGCGGGGAATAGCAGCGGGACACTGGTCAATGCACTGCTGTTTCACGTCAAAGATCTCAGCGGGATAGGTGGGGTGGAGCGCCCTGGCATTGTCCATCGGCTTGACAAGGACACCTCAGGGTTGCTGGTGGTTGCCAAGCACGACTCGGCGCACGCCTCGCTGTCACGCCAGTTGGCGCAAAGGAGCATGAAGAGGCAGTATGTGGCCTTAGTACATGGCTCTTTAGGGCAGGAAAACGGCACCGTTGACGCGCCCATTGCGCGCCACCCCGTGCATCGCAAACGCATGGCAGTAAGGTCTGACGGCAGAGCCGCCGTGACACATTTTTCTGTGCTGGAGGATTTCGGCCGCTATACTCTGCTTCGCCTAGATCTTGAAACAGGGCGGACACATCAGATCCGGGTGCACCTGGCACACACTGGACATCCTTTGCTGGGTGACATTCTCTACGGGGGCAAACCGGAGCATGGGGCATTGCGTCAGATGCTTCATGCCTGTCGCCTGACTCTGGCTCATCCAGGCAGCGGACAACTAATGACCTTTGTCGCCG
>DDWC01000053.1 GCA_002345475.1 Firmicutes bacterium UBA2296 | reverse complement strand
CCGATGCCCCATCTGGTCACTGGTGGGTACGCGCCGCAGTGGACACAACATCGTCGAGCACTCTGAGACCGAAACCGAGGCTGCGAAGGCTAATTCGCTCATCCACTCCGTGGGCCAGGTTGACTTTTTCACCGGGCAACATGGGAGCAAATCCGTAGACGAGGGTTCCTCTGGGTCGCAAATAGCGAGCATCTGTGGCCCCCGGCGACAGAAAGGGGACCACACAAGCTTCAGGCAAATGAACTTTCACAGCATCCCGTATTATGGTTGATAAGGGGCTGTCCGGGGGTGACTCGCTAGGTTGGCCACAGCGTTCATTGACAAGCTCCACGTCACCAGGCAGCGCGCCTTCAAGTTCGCGCAAAAGGCTTTCCCGGGATTGCCCCGGCAGTATGCGGCAATCAAGCTCGGCGAAGGCTTCCCCCGGTATCACGTTCAGCTTGGTGCTAGCCGACAACATGGTGGGCACCGCCGTGTTGCGCAACATGGCCTGAAGCCCGGCCTGCAGGAAAGGGTCTCTGACCGCAAGCTCTATCGCCTTACTCACCTGACCCATTCTGACCGCCATGGAGATAGCTGTCCCCTGCGAGCCGCCAAGGCCCTCCGACACCTCTGATAGGAAAGCTCTTACAGTGTCAGTCATGTGCTCCGGTAACGCCGCTCGCTGCAGGGCTGTTAGCGCCGCGGCCAGTTTGTGCACGGGGTTGTCCGGGGTAGGAATCGAAGCGTGACCAGCTGTGCCCCTTGTCACGAGCTTCACTGGGCACCCGGCCTTTTCGCCTGACTGGTATGTGACAAATGTCTTCCCACCCAGAGTGAAGGAGTTGCCGCCGCCCTCGTTCAGCGCCCATTCACAATCCACGAGGTCAGGCCTGTTCTTTGCCAGCCAGGCCAGTCCCAGATGACCACCTGCCTCTTCGTCGGCGGTGGCGGCAAAGACAATGTCCCGCGGGAAAACTCTCTGTTCTCTCTTGTACTTAAACATTAGCGTCAGCCAGGTGGCCAGCAGTCCCTTCATATCTATGGTGCCCCGACCCCAGATGGCTCCGTCACTTTCCGTAGCCGAGAAGGGGTGGTGGGTCCAATCCTCGGCTTGGGCCGTAACGACGTCCAGATGCCCGAGCAGCATCAACGGACGTGCAGAGCCATTGCCCCTGATACGGGCGACAATGCTACCCCGCCCCGGTGCCGGCTCGGCCGTCTCGTACTCAATTCCTTCAGACTCGAATATGGAAGCCAGATAGGTGACAGCTTCTGACTCATTTCCTGGCGGGTTGGTTGTGTCGATAGCCACGAGGTTTTTCAGCTGTATCTTGAGAAAATCCATGTAATCCATTGTTATCCCTTCTCCATTTCTATCATGCCCTACCAATCAGGCTCTGTATCGCATAGCAGTGTAACGCCATCCGGGCTGGCCACTTCCAGGACTCCGCTGAATCCCGACTGACGCAGATAGGGCGCCACAGTACTTAGTGCCAAGCGAGGGGTATTGCAGTCCAGGCTGAGATGCGCCAACATGACGCCCCGCGTATTGACATCCACAATACCGCGCAGCGCTTGCCCCGCCTGCTCGTTGGAGAGATGCCCCCAGTTGCTGAGGACACGATTGATAAGTGATGAAGGTCGCCCTGAGGCGAGCTCCATGTTTCTGTCATGATTGCTCTCAATCACTATGTAGTTCGCCCCCCGGGAAAGCCCAATGACCTCATCCGGGACTTCACCCAGATCGGTCAGGACTACTGCCGAAGGCCCGCCCTTTACGTCAATGCGAAACCCGACAGAGACCAGTGAGTCGTGGGGTTTGCGCATAGGAGTGACTTCGAAAATCCCTATGGGCATTACTTCTTCCCGGCTGAAAGACACGCGAAGAGAGTTTGACACTGCGTCGACACCAGGAGCTGTCTGCCAGAACAGCCTTGGCGCAAAAACCCTGACGCTATACTTGTCCGGGAAAGGGCGCTTCAGCTGCAGGGCCCTTATATGATCCACATGTTCGTGGGTTACCAGCACCGCAGATAAGGCCGAAGGTTCGACACATAGCTCGGCCAGCGACTCTTCCATGCGTCTGATACCGAGTCCGCAGTCAACCAGAATATGTTGCTGATCGTGTGATATGAGATAGGCGTTGCCAAACTGAGAGGAACTAGCCAGCGATGCTATGCGCAAGTTGATCACCCCGATAGATTATAACACAGGAACTCCGCAGTTTTTTCGACACCGCAGAGATGATAGTATAGAGACAAGTGTTGCTATGATGGGAGTGTAAAGCATGCTGCCAATGGACGCCTTGACACAGGGAGCCCTGTGGTGGGTCGCAGAATCCCTGCGCGGCTCTGTGATGATTATCGACAGGAATGAACGCATTGTCTACGCTAACCGAGGGGCCTATGACGTTTGCAAGCTCGATCCCGAGGAACGGTCGCTGGTAGGTCTGCCCCTGGAGGAAGCGTTTTCCTACACAGGATTTCGTCGCGACATATCGCCCGTACTGCGTTGCCTTAAGACAGGAGAGGCCAGCTCCAATAACGCGGTTAGCACAAATATCGGGGAGTATGTGGTGGATGCCGCCCCGATCTTCTCGGCGGGCGAACTGGTCGGAGGCGTGGCCTTGACTTATAACGTGACGGACCACTCGCGCCTGAATCAGGAACTCCTCGAGGCGGCCAGCAGGCTGATAATCAGTGAGCGGGAGAGGGAGCAGAGCCGCAGCGCGCTGGACTGGGTAATAGAATCCAGCCCCATGTCCATTGTTATTGTCGACCGCGAGTATCGGGTCACCGCTGCGAACCACGTCTTCCTGCGCATTGCCGGAGGCGTTAAGGCATCCGATGTGATCGGGCAGACCTACGACAAGGCCCTGCGCATGTTGCACGTGACCGGGGAGAGCAGCGTGGTGCGAAACGCTCTCAATGGTGTTCCACAGCAGGAACGGCACTTAGTGGGTGACAGGGTCTATGATGTCTCGGCATTCAGCATCACAAATCCTGCCACTGGAGAGATTGTGGGGGCCATCGCCATGGGCAATGACATCACAGAAAAAGCTCGCATGGACGCAGAGTTAATGAAGCTGGACCGGCTCAATCTTGTGGGCGAGCTGGCGGCGACCATTGCCCACGAGATCAGAAACCCCATGACCACTGTCAGAGGCTTTCTGCAATTATTGCAGCAGAAACTGGAGCTTGAACCTTACGAATCCTATACCAGACTGATGATTGAGGAGCTGGATCGGGCTAACGCCATAATCACCAACTATCTGTCTTTGTCCCATGCCGTATCAGAGCAGATACCCTGCAACCTGTCTGGACTAATCCGGGAGTTCTCTCCCGTCCTTGAGGCTGAAGCGGTAATGCAGCACAAAAGCATAACCTACACTTTGCTGGCAGAGAAAGAAATAAAAGCTAACGAAGCGGAACTGAAGCAACTTATCACTAATCTGGTAAAAAATGCTCTGGAGTCCATGGAGCCAGGAGGTGCCGTGCAGATACGGACGGAGGTGCAGGAGGACGCCGTGATCCTTACGGTGCGCGACAGCGGCAGCGGCATCCCCAGAGACCTGATGCTGAAGCTGGGCACTCCCTTCGTCACCACCAAGGAACACGGCACAGGACTGGGCCTGGCTGTCTGCCATCGCATTGTGGAAAGACACAAGGCCAAAATTGGAGTCGAGTCAAGTACCCAGGGTAGTACCTTTTCAGTTCGCTTTCCTGTATTGACACGCAAATAACAGCGTGCTACGATTCTCATGCAATATAATACGCCTTCGGGGTTGGGTGAGATTCCCTACCGGTGGTAATGCGCAAGCTAGCCCACGAGCCATTTTGGCAGACCCGGTGAGATTCCGGGGCCGACGGTACAGTCCGGATGAAAGAAGGCAAGAGCTGGTATTCGTGCTCGCTCTTTTTGACACCCCGAATGCTTGGGGTGTCTGTTTTTTCGGCCCCACAAAGAAGGGAGAAGAAAAATGAGTCAATCCGTCCGCAGGCTAGTCTTTATCTCGATGCTTATCGCCATGAGCTATGCACTGATGTTTGCTCTACAAATTCCTCTCGTACCGGTGGCACCTTACCTCAAGTATGACCCCAGCGATGTGCCCACTCTTGTAGGGAGCTTCATTTTTGGCCCCGTGGCCGGGGTAACCATCGCTTTTGTCAAAGCGACGCTCTTCCTCATGACCAAGGGAACCAGTGGTCCGGTGGGATCAATACAGAACTTCATCGCCAGTGGCACCTTCGCTCTGGTGGCCGGGCTGATATACAAACGCATGAGCACCAAGTGGGGACTTGTCGCCGGGTTGCTGGCCGGAGGTTTGGCAATGACGGCTGTGATGATTCCGGTAAACTACTATTGGGCTCTGGGCGCATACGGTATTCCCCAGGCAGCCCACCTGGAGCTGGTCCGGACGGCGATCACACCCTTCAATCTGGCTCGGGCAGCCGTGAGCAGCCTGTTGACCTTCCCAGTTTTCCTGGCGCTGAAAAAGCCTTTAGGCAAAATAGTCAACCAGAAATAGCTTTGGCACAGCCACCCGTACGGGTGGCTGTCTTAATTTGCGGTCCTGGCGTTTTCTGCACTGGAGCTGAAGGAGTGGGCGTTGGACGGCGTATGGCACCGGCGCGATTCTCCGATCCTTCAGTTCTCGCGGAACCAGTCACAAGAAACCAGCTTCTAGTTTCTTCTCCGCTCCTTGACACTGCTCTCACTATATAATATATTACTCTTGAATATAATCAATATTAATCTAGAGGAGGTTAATTTGTTGATTGACTTAATTAAGAAAATGGCCTCACACTATGCCACACTCAAACCGGCACATATGGCAGGAACGTTCAATCTGGTTATAGGTAATGAGCGATTTCATGTCACAATGACACGGGAAGAAGTCAGTGCTAAGCCCGGAGAGGACGAATCCGCTTTCATAACGCTTCGCATGGGAGAAGATACCTTTGACAAGGTGCATAACGGAACCTGGACCGGACTCACCGCAGCCGGTCGCGAAAACATACGCCAAAGCGCCCCCATTGACTTCAGCCTGCCTGCCGGGGTAGCTCTGACACCCCAGCTAATGCAGGACATCTATCACTTGGGCATGCACTTCTTCGCAACAGAACCCCCTCACACCTACAACTTCGGCCCGGATCACACCCGAAAGATACATGGAGGGAATGCCACTGCCCTGGCATATGGTCCCGGGGTGAGGTTCGCCTACTACACCATATCCGGAGATGAGCAAATAAACGAATCCGACAGTCGCGATCCCATGGATCAGTTTATCTCAGTGATTGGTGGCGAAGGGCTGGCCCTGATCGAAGGACGCGAAATTGAACTGCACCGCGGTATCGCAGTTCATATACCGCCGCTTGCAACTCATGTCTTTCGTGCCAAACCCGGCAGCCAACTGGAGCTGTTCTGGTTGGCATATGGCAAGGGAGCCTAAGCTTGTCCCCAGGGAACACACATGGTATAATTTAGCCACTCGAAGGGGAGTAGCCTGAACCAGCCGTCAACATACTGGCGATAGCCTGGCCGCTGGGTTCGTTTCATTAACGAATGGTGAGACTTTCGACGCATACTTTGCGTCGAAAGTCTCTATTTTTGGGGGGTGTTTTCTGTGTCTGTACTTCTGCTGACATCCATAACTGTCTTCCTGGCCGAGATGGGTGACAAGACCCAGCTGGTGGCCATGGCCTTTGTCGCCCAGTTTGGGGCTGCCAAAGTCCTGGGAGCTATAAGCGTCGCCATTGTGGCTAACACCGCTCTAGCCGTGCTGCTCGGAGAAGGTCTTAGCCGCATTGTGCCGTTCTCCACCCTGCAAATAATCGCGGCAATTGGCTTCTTGGGATTTGGCCTCTGGTCGCTTCGGTGCGGCGAAGCGGAGGATTGCGATGTTCCAGGAGAATGCAAGGGTAACCCATTCTGGACCATTTTCCTGGCTTTTTTCGTAGCGGAGCTCGGCGATAAGACACAACTGGTGACCCTGGGGCTTACCGCGCAACAAGGAAACCCCTGGATGGTATTCCTTGGGGCCAGTCTGGGCCTGGTATCTGCTGGGGCCCTGGGAATATTCCTTAGTAGCTTCATATACAGGTTCATCCCTCCACGGGCAGTCCAACTGGGCGCGGCAGGCCTTTTCTTCGTCTTCGGCACGGCAAGCCTCTATTCTTCCGTTCCGGCTGCCCTTATGACACCTCCGATCATCGCTCTCTATTTCGCCTCACTCGGTTCTATCTCATATCTAATCCTCAAAAAGAAGGTCTGGAACTAGTAGCTTCCCCAAGGAGAAAGCGGTTTGGAGGGCATATTGCCATCCAAACCGCTCTTCTTTATGGAACTATGAGTGTATGCGGAGCGACTCCACCGCAACACTGTTTCGCGCAAACTCTACCCGCGCAACCTTGTGATTTTCTCGTCGTAGTCGGCAATCCTGGCAAACTCCTCATTCCAGAAAGCCATATCCTTCATGCTGTCCAGATACTCCCTGCTGTATCCGAAACGAAGCCAGTCCCGCTCTTTTTGGGCGAAGAGTCTCTCTTTCTGTTCCTGGCGTCTGACATCGAAGATGAGATTCTCATCTGCGTTAAGGAACACGTCTTTAACCCAGCGCTCCATGACGTGTTTTTCCAGGCCGAGATATCGGTGCTGCATTTCATCGAGTACAGAATGGTACCTGTCAAATCCGTCAGTGGCGATTGTCAGGACGTTATCTCCGGGGCCAAGCTTCAGGTACTTGGCCATCTTTATGGCACCAATTACGTTGCAGACTCCGGACGGGCCGAAGCAGTCCCGCATGAACTCCGCCATATCCCTATCCACGCCCTGCTGCACCAGAAGGTCGGTTCCATCCCGCAACACCTTCAAGCCCTGCACCGTCTCTTCGTCATAGATGTTCACTATGAAATCCGTAGTCAACACGTTATGAATCAGAGTACACATCTTGTCGCCGATACCTTCAATGCGGTGTTGCCCTAACCCTCCCGTGGCCAGGGTGGAACACTCGTAGGGTTCCAGGGCAGCCACCCTGGCCTCTGGGAACGCCATCTTGATCTCATCGCCGGCTGCCAGCGTCCCCGCCGAGCCCGGTGCTGAGGTAAAACAGGCGATTCTGCCATTGCCAATGCCCTGAACGGCCTCAATGGCAGATCGTCCGGTTACGTACCGGTGAAAGCGATAATTGGGAAGTAACTCAAACTGCGCCAGTGCCCGATTCGCAGGATCCTTCTGAAGTTCATGGGTCTTTTCCAGTGTCAGTATTACGTCGGACTCAGATCCGGGCGTCAGGAGCAGTTCGGCTCCGTAGCCTCTAATACGCTGATAACGCTCTTTGCTCATGTTATCTGGCATTATTACCACGCCTTTGTAGCCCATCAGCGCACAAATATAGGCTACTCCTATGCCGAAATTGCCGGTAGACGGACCCAGTATGGTATGCCTGTCCGGCAATATGTCACCATCGACATAGCCCTCTATCAGTGTGCTGTAGGCAGGACCCACTTTGTGGGAGCCAGAGGGGAAGTCCTTACCCAGCATCACAACAATATTGGCGTCAAGCCCGGTCAGCTCAGGGGGAAACACCAGCGAATTGACCTTGCCCACATCGTCCTTCCAGGTAATATTAAACAGGTTATGAGGATCGAGTTCATCATGGGTCCTGGCCAGTCGCGCTTTCTCCCGCAGAGCCAGTGGTTGTCGGTTCGGATAGAGCATTTCTTCATACGTCGGTCCCAAAGGTACTTTCACAGCCATTAACTAATGCACCCCCATAATTTCCCTGACCGCCAGCAAGGACGGTTCGATTTGTGTCGCCTGTGGCGCCGCTGCCATAGCACCGGCAACATCCTTCAGTCCGCTCCCGGTAACTGTGAGAGCGATGGTTCCTCCTGCAGGCAAGCTGCCTGAAACCATCAACCTGTTTAGTCCCGCAAAAGAAGTAGCCCCTGCCGGTTCGGCAAAAATACCGGTGCTTCTGGCCAGCCGAGTCATAGCCGAGAGTATTTCGTGGTCTTCCACGTCCACAAAGAAGCCGCCTGACTCCCTTACAGAACGGAGTGCCCGGATTCCATTGCGTGGTATCCCGACGGATATGGAGTCAGCAACCGTGTGTGGACGCCTGTACGTAAACTCAAGGGTCTCTTCGGCAAAGGCTCGGGTCAGAGGGTTGGCCCCTGCAGCCTGAACTCCGACCATCCTGGGTAACCTATCGATGAGCCCCAGGGTGTGCGCCTCCTTAAAGCCCTTCCAGGCCGCGGCTATGGAACATCCGTCACCCACTGACATGATTACTACGTCAGGCACCTCCCAGTCCATCTGCTCGCATATCTCAAAGGCCAGGGTTTTCTTGCCCTCCACCAGGAAAGGGTTAATAGCACAACTGCGATTATACCAGCCAAACTCTCTGGCAGCCTCCAGGCAAAGTTCGAAGGCCTCGTCATAAGTGCCGTCAACCGCGAAAACCCTGGCTCCAAAGACCAGTAACTGCGCCAGCTTAGCTTCAGGAGCAGTTTTTGGCACAAAAATGAACGCCGGAATGCCGGCGCTAGCCGCAAACCCTGCCAAGGACGAAGCGGCGTTCCCGGTAGATGCGGCGCACACAGCTTCCTGCCCCAGTTCCACGGCCTTGGCAACGGCGACAGCACTGGCTCTGTCTTTAAGGGACCCGGTGGGGTTACGGGAATCATCTTTGATAAATAACCGGCCTAACCCGAGTTCGGCCGCCAGCCTGCCTGCGTTGTACAGGGGAGTGAACCCTGTGAGGAGTGGCTGTATTCCGGCCATGGCCCCCGGGCCAAGGGGCAAGACAGGCATGTACCGCCACATAGATCTGTCCCGGTTATCGGCCAACTTTGCCCTGCTCAGTCTCGTACGAATCAGCCGGTAGTCATAGATAACGTCCAGAACTCCACGCGAACCACAAATATCGCAGTGGTATATTATACCAGACGCTTCGAACTCCCGGCCGCAGTTTACGCAACTCAGGCCCAGCACATGATCCATGGCATTCCCCTCATTCCCGCATCAATGTTACCTTATGATAAACTAAGGATATCGCAATTCTGACGGGAGGCAAAGCGATATGAGGTTTGATTTTACCGGTGCCGACCTGTTTTTGGCCTATTTGCGGGGTGACGTCTCGGCCAGGGAAGTGCTGGAGCACCCCGCCTATGCCATTGTATGCCAACACGCCAACCACTTCGGTGGTGTCAGCATTTCTCCCCGAAGCCTGGAGCAGGGCTTGCAGGGGTTGTCTTCGCCATTTTACGGGTTAAGCTCTGTTAGGGATAACTTGCCCCAAATTCACAAGTTGATAACCGAACTGGCTGAGGCGGCAACAGATTGGGCCGCCACCGCGGCAGACGAACTCAGCTCATTGCTTCCAGATATGGATACTGACGGCATTGTTGTTTACCCGATAATAGGTTATGACGCGGGGATAGGTCTGTCGGAAGCAGTCTGTATGAACCTGAATTACAGACTCTACCATGAGATGCCGGAGGAGTTCCTGAGCACCCTGATCCATGAAGGGTTCCACGTACTGCACCAGCGCATACACGGGCTCGCCCAGGTACACGAGCTAACCTCGGCCAGTCAATGGCGCGATCTTTGCCTTATGATGTTGCAGAATGAGGGTCTCGCCGTGTATGCCCCCTACCCGATGCGTCAGCGCAGAGGATACTCTGGAGGCAACAGCCCTATGCAGTTGGATTACAGCTACCTCAACGGAGATCTGGACATTGGCCCCCTGACGGCCAAGTTCTGCTCTGTGCTTGATCTGCTCAGTGGCGACAGCGTCTCCGACGAGGAGCGTCTGGAAGCCATCTTCGGAGCCGACAGGCTTCTGTATCGCGTGGGAAGTGTTCTGGCCAAACGGGTCAAGGATACTTTGGGCGCCAGTGCCCTGGCCAGCGCCACGAAAATGCCGCCGGAGACATATTGGCAGACGTATGCCCACCTCATTATCCGCTAACAGCATACTCCTCCCCCCCTTGATGACACGGTTCTGTGCGCGTGCTAAACTGATACGAGTACTTTTCGCAGCTTGCCAGGTCGGAGGGACTACAAAATATGCACCAAGAGAGCAAGGACTCTAAGTGGAATTTCGCCGCACTGATAGCCGATGGATCATTCTTTTCCATTGGCGTCTCCTTCCTTGAATCAAACACCATCTTCCCCGCGCTGATAAGCCAGTTGACCGGCAACAGCGTACTCATCGGCCTGATGAGCACTATCCGCAACGCCGGATACCTGCTGCCACAGCTGTTTGTCGCCGGATACGCTGAGCGTCTTCCGCTGAAGAAGCCATTGCTACGCATCAATGGCATCATTTCTCGTCTTAGTGTGCTTTTTATGGCGGCTATGGCGCTGTTTGTAGCAGGGAGGAATCCCGGGCTGGCTCTGATCGGCCTCATCTCGGCCAATGCCGTTTTTGCTTTAAGTGACGGCATTGGCGGGGTGCCTTGGATTGACATGACCGCAAAGGTGATTCCCAGCAATCGCCGGGGAAGACTCTTTGGCATTATGCAGTTTGTGGGAGGTATAGGCGCCTTTCTAGCCGGGTTCCTGATCCGGCAGATACTGGCCAGCGACTACATTCCCTTTCCGCGCAACTATGGCATTCTCCTGTCGCTGGGCTTCCTGTTCCTGTGTTTCTCCTTCGCTGGCACCATGCTAGTCCGTGAAGTGCCGGGGCCTGTACGGTCCGGTTCAACTTTTCGTGCCTACCTTGGCCGCCTGCCCGACGCCTGGCGCCGCAACAAGCTGTTTCAACGCATGATGTTCACTAGGATGCTATACGCCTTCCTCTATCTCTCACTGCCCTTTTACGCTATCTTCGCTCGCCAGAGGCTTGGTTTTGCTGAGAGCGACCTGGGTTTCTTCGTGTCGGCACAGATGGCTGGCAATATTACGGCTGGCCTGTTGTGGGGATATCTCGGGGATCGCTTTGGCAACCGCGCTGTCGTCCGGGGTGTAGGTATTGCGGCCATGCTGACCCCAGCCTTTGCACTGAGTGCCACCGCACTGCAAGACCTGGGGTACCAATCTTTCACCATGCTGCCAATCCTGCTGCTGTTTTTTTGCATTGGCGGCACGCTGAGCGGTATGTGGATGGGTTTCACCAACTACCTGCTCGAGCTGGTGGACGATGTTGACCGCCCGACGTATATCGGCATGATGAACACTCTGACTGCCCCCTTCACCTTTCTCCCAGTAGTGGGCGGCCTGATCATACAGAACGTGTCCCATGAAGCGCTATTTGTCTCCACCCTGATCTTCCTGTTGGCTGGCAACGCTTTGGCGCATACCCTGCCCGAACCCCGGACCCTGACCTAATCCTCTGGAGGTGTGTAGTTGAAAAAGTGGCTTGTTGCCGCCGCCCTGTTCTCTATTGTGGGCTTGGCCATTGTGGCCGGTGGCTGTAGCGCGCGTCCCCCACAGCTGGAGTTCACCATGATCACTGAGATAAATCTTGACGGCAGCGGCCAGCGCGTTTTTCGCGTGCTGGTCAGTCAGGATGTCCTGAACCAGGCTCAGTCCAAACTCGACGATAAGGAAGCCACCGTGCTTGACACTCTCGATATGCTCAAACCTGAGCCTTTGCAAGTAAGACAGACTTTTCTCATTCCCGATGAGAGGGGGCGTGGCAAGTACGTCGATTTTGTCCTTGACTTCAAGTCTGTGGCTGAACTAAAAGAGCAACTATCGCTGATGACGGGTATTGACGTGAGGCTGTCACTGGATCCGATGGCCTCCGAAGGTACTGTTACGCCTTTTCAGACCAGATTGCGGCTGCAGGAAGCCAACCACATGACCGAGTACTTCGGTTGGGTGACCGATGCCTTGCAAATGTATTTCCGCGAACTTGATTATCGGGAAGTTGCCCTTAGAGACGTACCCGTTTTTTACGAAATCCGCGTCCCTGGCAAACTGGAGAGATCGCAGGTCGGCCAAGTCCAGGTGTTGTTCAGTCGCCAGGAATCAGGTTGGTGGACCCGCACATACCAGACTATGCTGGACACGTTCAGCCGTCAGGCCAGCAGGATTGCGCGAGTGGACGGAGTGAGCTATTCGACCCGGGGTGTAGATCTTTATGATGTCAGCATTATAGCCTCTGACTTTAGCACCGGGGTTCTTTACACTGAGTTCTTTTCCCGTGTAGCGGTGGAGCGCCTGCTGATCAGGACACAGGTCCTGCCCGCTCCCTGGTATCGCCAGCTCTTCGGTAGCCATCCCGCAGGCTATAGCCGGGAGATGATTGTGGAGTTCCCCGAGAACTACCGCAGTTACATTGAGAGCAACCGCACAAGTTTCGCCAACTTCTTTGACAGCTACGTATCTGACGGTATTCAGGGAGAATGGATAGAGTCGGGCAACCGCCTTGCTTACCGCATGAGTTTTTTCGCCAGGGATGAAGTCGGCATGAGAGAACTCTCCTACAGGATCGTTGATCAGAACAAGCTCAGGGTCAGCGAAGTGCGCAACTCCACCTGGAGATCTTTGACTGCCATATTCTCTGCCCTCAACCCGGCCAACTGGGGGCAGTCGGCGCGCACACTGTTGACAGACCTCTTCAGCCGCCGCATTGCCTATGAAGAAGCTCTGAAACCTGTGGCCTGGCTGCAATCGGCAACTATTATTAAAGACGTGGTTTATGAGATGCACTTCCCCTACAGACTGGAGGGGGTGGGTGGCAGCCTTTCTACGGCCGTGGTGGCGCAGGGGCAGAACTCCTTCGCCTACTCGTGGCCGGCAACAGATCCGGAGGCCATCCGACAAGTGCTGTTCTATGCCCGGGCTTGGGACGTGCCGGCTCTGGCGGGCGGAGCCCTGGGACTTCTGCTGTTTCCGTTGCTGTTCTTCTTCTTGATACGGCTGGTGCTTAAGATGCTGAAGAGTGTTGTTTTTCTAGGTTTCATTGCCACTCTGGGCCGTTTTGCAGTCAAAGTCGTCAAGGGCATAGCCTCACTGCCAGGACGCATTGCTGCGTGGCTAAAAAACCGCAACCGATAAGGGGCTGTGGGAAAAGCAGAGGCGCAACTTCTCAGTCCCCCACTTAGCTCTCACTTGCCCTCTAATAACAGGGGTCCCGCACCACTGAGCGTGTGGTGCGGGACTTTTTTTGCTTCAATTGTAGGTGTTGTCGTTTGTGGGCCAAGCTTTTCACACAGCCCCGACTACAGAATTCCCTTTGACACAGAGCGCCCCCAACTTGAGAAGACCGAATTGTGACTCAGCAGGATGATCTGTCGGCCGGCGGCATCAAGACTTGCACGAATCTTCTCCAGCCTGTCTTTATCGCTGGTGAGAAATGGGTCATCAAAAACCAGCGGAAAACTGCTGCGCGGCGACATGAATTCAGCCAGCGCCAGACGCAGTGCTATATACAGCTGATCCCTCGCGCCCTGGCTCAGTTGTGCCGGGTCAAGTTCCATGCCCTCGGGTTCGCGCAGCCTTATACGGAACTCGTCATCACATAATACTTCACGCTCTGTGCCAGTAATGGCCCGGTAGTGGGTTTGAACAAGCTCACTGATTTGGCAGCGATACTGATCATGGAACTCGCGGACCGCTGCATCCAGCTCCTTGAGTGCCAGGCCGTAGGAGCGCGCTTCCAGCAACAGGCCGCGGCACCGACCCTCCACTTCGGCTCGATGCTCTTCGGCCTGGGCAATATTGGCCGGATGATTACCCTGAAGCCTGGCCTGACGGGAAAGCAGGTCTCGTAGCTGCCCTTCAAGTGCGACAGCATCCTGAGACAACGCCTGCTCTGAATCTGTGATCACGGCGATGAGGGAGTCAACTCCATTTTCCTCTATCGTCTGGGCGCTTGGCAACTCGCGTCGCTCAAGAACATATTCTTCCAGGGCCCTTCTGGCGTAAAAATAGTCTTCGTCCGCCAGATGCAATTTCGCTTCTAGCTCTTCGGCACCGGTCAGGCCATGAGCCTTGACCACCTCAGTCAAAGCAAAGCTGTGGGACTCCAACTGGCCGAGGAGCTGCTTCTCACGCTCTCGCAGTGCCTGGTGGCGTTGTGATAAGTCTCTCCACTGGACAAGACGGGCCTCAGAGTCTTTCAGCGCACAGGCTATCTCATCCCCTGATGCCACAGGCTTTGCGCTCACGAGCTGCCGGTACTCCTGCTCTGCTACAGCCAGTTCTTTTAGCGTGGCAGGGTCAAGATCGGGATGAAGGTCAAACTGGTCAAGTATTTCCCGCGTCCTTCTTCTTTTCCTCATTCTGAATGTGACGAACTCGGCCACGCTTGCCAGCGCCCCAGCCAGAACGCACAGCGATGGCCACAGGTAACGTGGATCTGGAAGGCGCGCACCCCGGAGCAACAGGATTAGTGCTGCAAGTATCGCACCTGTAAAAAGAGGCTTCAGGTCGGGCCGATGGCTATTTATAAGTGCGCTGATATTGGCTAACTCCTCCAGAAGAAGTGCGCTGTTCACAGGTCTCAGGTCTGTGCACCCCAATGCTTCCCTGAGACCTTCATCCAGTGCCTCAAGGCGAGACTCGGTAGAGCGCCACCGATCCCGGCGATCCAGAAGATCAGAATGTTCACTCTCCAGGCGCAAGGTTACGCGATCTGCTCCCGGTAATGCGTCCTGCTGACCGGCCAGAGTTCTTGCCATAGTAGCGAGCCTGTCTCGCTCGCGGGTGAGAGTCTCCTCAGGAGAAAGTTGCATCTGCACGCCTCGCAAAAGACCGCGTAGCTCATCAATCTGCTGCCTGGCCCGGCTCAACCTGCGGCGTAACTCGGTGGCATCGTCAACCTGTTTCTGCAACTTTGCCAGCCCGTCCAAGGCGACACGCTGTGACCGCAATGACTCCAGACTTCTTTTAGCGTCGGCCAGGGCAGACTGTTTGGCCTCCAGTTCCGTGGCAATAGATTCCATCTCCGCCAGAGATCCCTGCGATTGTTCAATACTGCTGATCAAACCCGCCAACTGAGCCTGAAACTCCTCAATTTGCTGATCTTTGCGACCTGGGTTCATCTGCGTGTCGTAGTGATGGGGATTTCGCGTCAGGTCTTTGAGCCGGGTGCGCAATAGATCCCGAGTGCTTTCGTAGTGCCCTCCTCCGGAGAGCAGTTGCTGCAGGTCCTTACTGAAGCTGCTTTGCCCGGGTAGAGGTTGCTGTACAAAGTATATCTGGCGAAATAACTCTGCCGTCTCCACGCCGGTGATTCGCCTGAGAAAGGCCAGGTAGGATACGTTGGGGCGTGAAGCCCGGGGGTTATGCACCCCCCTGACAATCTCACGCCTGGTTTGCGTAGATATCTCCCGCACTTTTATGCGATGGCTGGCGAAGTCGCGTACCACCTCATAACGCATGCCATCCGTTTCCAGCAACATCCTCCCGGCAAAAGGCTCAGGCTTATGCCAGCTTCTATACCTCTGACTGCCATAAGCTACAGGATCGATGCTGGTCGGCAAACCGAAGAGAATAGCACATATGCCTGTAGCCAGAGTGGACTTGCCGGCCTCATTATCTCCGATTAAGGTGTTCATGCCCTCAGCGAAGATAAACGTCTGTTCTTCGCCGTAGACACCAAAGCCGCTCAGGGCAACTTCGCTTATCCATACTTTCTTCATTGTTTTACCTCGGAAAACGCCCTTAGTCCCATCAGCAGTGCCTGACGGGCCAGATTACGATCATTATCGTTCTCCGCCGCCTGGAATAAATCGTTCAGGCGGCGCACGAAAACGCCCCGCACGCTTCTTTCACTGGCCAGGTCCCGGAGGACATGGTCAGGCAGGCTCTCAGTCCTGTCCACCACTGAAAGATGGTAGAAGGAGCTTTGTAGCACATCCTCAATCTGTTTCGCGGTAATTTCGAGATCGCCGTATCCTCGCAACGTGACTTCAAGGGCCAGATCAGCATCGGCAAGTGACGATATGTCAGCAATCAGGTCGCGACCGAGGGCAATCTCAGCCGACCTGAAGAGCCGTACAGGCAAGGGCATCTGTTCAAGCCTGACCTCTCCCGCACGCAACTCGCTGACCAGCAGCTTGCCGCAGCCGGGGTCATCAAAGGTGCGCGCTTCCACTGCACCACAATATACTATTGGGGTGTTGTTTTTATTGACGTGTTCGAAGCTATGATAATGCCCCAGGGCAACGTAGTCATACCCAGCTGTGGCCAGGGCATCCGAAGATAAAGGTAAGCTACGTTCGCTGGCCCGAGTGTCGAGGGAGCCATGAAAAACAGCGATGTGAAACCCAGGAAGATCAAGCCTCGGCAAATCCCGCAGGGGCTGCTCGGCTGACGTTATCCCCCCGGTATAGGCGACACCGTACAGGTGCACATCCTCATCGGACAGTGATAGTGATGCCACATGAGCTGGTTGGGGACTCGTTATCAGCACCCCCGGCCAGACGTCAGCGTAAGCCCGATACACGGAATCATGGTAGGTGATTTCGTCATGATTGCCGGGCACAGTGACCACTGCCACTCCCTGCGATTGTAGTCGGCGCAGTTCACCGAGCACATACTGAACCAGACTACTGTCAGGGCGATGTCGGTCAAACAGGTCCCCGGCAATCAAGAACATATGGACCTCGCATTGGAGTGCCGCATCTACCAGTTTGCTCAGTTGCCTGTCTCGTTCCGCTGTTCTCTGCGTGCTCATGGAACCAAGCCAGCCACTGGTATAACCGAGATGCAGGTCTGATACGTGTGCCAAACGCAACAAGCGGTCCACCTCCACAATACTCTCCTCTGTCAATTCTACCCCATGATCAGCATTCGCTCCACCAAACCGGCTGACTATTGCTGACACCAGGGACCTGATGTACACTTTAGCTTGAACAGGCACATTTCCCGGCAGTATAACGGACAAGGGCCATCTATTTTGCAGGAAATAATAACTAGCACAAAGAACCAGCGGGTCAAGGACGTCCGGAAGCTCGCCCAAAGGAAGTACCGCGAGGTATCTGGCTTATGCCTGGTGGAGGGTCTTCAGTCGGTGTTGCGAGCCATGGACCAGGGCCGCGATGTGGAACTACTGATAGTTGCGCCCGGCTTGTTAACCAGCGAACTGGCCCAGAGACGTCTAGATGAGCACCTGACTCAGTTTGACACGGAATGCCTGTACGTTAGCGACCAGGTCTATGCAAGCATCTCCGACCGGGACAATCCCGTAGGGCTCTCGGCTGTGGTGAGGCAAAGCTGGCTTGATCTCAGCGAGTTACCCGTCGACGGGACAAGCCTGTTTGTGGCTCTTTACGAAGTCAAGAACCCGGGGAACCTCGGCACTATATTCCGCACGGCCGAGTCCTTTGGCGTTGATGGGATTATTCTCTTGGGCAGCACAGCCGACCCTTATGATGTGGCCAGCATCAAGGCCAGCATGGGCACGGTATTTAGTCTGCCAGTGGCCCGGGAAACTTCGACTCAACGATATGCAGACTGGTGTCGCGAAAGGAATCTCACCGTAATCACTACCTCCGCCAGGGCTCCACATTCTCTGAACACCGCACCATGGGAGTTCCCTGCAGTCATACTGTTCGGCAGCGAGGCCCAGGGACTGCCTGAGGACTTGCTGGAACAGGGCACGTTGCAGGTCAGGATTCCCATGTCAGGCCAGGCCACTTCCCTCAATTTGGCGGTGGCGGCAGGTATAATTATCTACACTGCTGCGAGGAATCGGGTGTGAGAGTAATCGGCGTAGGAGACAACGTCGTGGACAAATACATCCATACAGGCATGATGTACCCAGGAGGTAATGCCCTCAATTTTGCTGTATATGCCTCCAGGCTGGGTGCCGAATCAGCTTACCTGGGCGTATTCGGCAGTGACAGGGCGGGCCATCTAGTCCGCGAGGCAGCACAGAACGAAGGCGTTGCCCTGACCCATTGTCAGACCAGAAAGGGAGAGAACGGCTTTGCCTGCGTAGATCTCATAGGCGGAGACCGGCGTTTTGTGCATAGCAACAAAGGTGGTATTGCCGGGAGAGAACCGATGGTTTTGTCACTAAGGGAAGTAGACTATCTCAGTACCTTCGATCTCATCGTCAGCAGTATTAACAGCTGCATGACTGATGAATTGCCGAAAATGAATCTGCCCGGGATACCCCTGGCTTTTGATTTCTCTGAGCGTCACGACTATGAGACTCTGCGGGAGTTCTGCCCGCATCTCGATTATGCTGTGCTGTCTGCCGGGAAACTGAGTCTTACTGCGACATTGGCGAAGGTGCAACAATGTCACGACCTCGGCGCGACCTATGTTTTGGCAACCTTGGGTGCCAGAGGAGCTCTTTTCTCAAATCGGCTGAGATACTTTCTTTCGCCAGCCCGGAAGATAGCTGCCCGCGACTCCCTGGGAGCCGGAGATGCTTATCTCACAGCCTTCCTGCTTTGTCATGTATCGCGGCAGCACAAGCAGGGCGACGTCCGGACTGCCGAGCAGGAAAGCCAGAGAGTGCGTGATTGCATGGGAAAGGGTAATGCATTGGCCGCCTTGGTCTGCCTTCAGGATGGCGCCTTCGGTTATGGGACCCCGATATCTGAAAATCTGGATAACGAGAAAGGTTGCTGCTTATGAAAACACAGCAAATCGTTGCGGCGGCTCTCAAGGAACTTAAGGACAAAGGTGGCTTGACTTCCCTGTATCTGGTGGGCTGCGGTGGGTCACTGGCGGCACTGCACCCTGCGCGCTACTTCTTGCAGGCTGAGATGGATGGGCTGACCGTTGATCTTGTTAACAGCAACGAGTTTGTTCACAACCCCCCAAAAGCGCTTAACGCTCAGTCCCTGGTGGTCTGCTGCTCACTGAAGGCCACAGCAGAAACCGTTCAGGCTTTGCATACAGCCCATGCCTCGGGAGCAGTCACCATCGCAATGACCGGATCCATGGACACCCTCATGGCGAAAACAGGAAAGTATGTGCTAATTTATTCCAGCGGAGACGGCCAGGATTACGGAGAAAGCAACCAGGCCACCGCACTTCGCCTGGCTATGGAACTACACCACCAGACCACAGGATATGCCCATTATAATCAAGCTATGGATTCCTTTTCACAGCTGACGACGCTGGTTAAGGGCGCAAAAAGCTCTCTTGCCGACCTGGCCAGTCATTTTGCCAGCGAGTATGCCAATGATTCTGTTTTTTATGTACTTGGCAGCGGACCGCTCTACTACACAGCCTACACTATGGCCTGCTGCCACCTTATGGAAATGCAGTGGAAGCATGCTGTCTTTATGCACTCGGGCGAGTACTTCCACGGACCCTTTGAAACGACCGAGGCGGACACCCCCGTCATTCTGTTTGTAAGTGGAGGCAGGACCAGGCCTGTGGACTTGCGCGTGCAGCGATTCCTCAGCAAACACTCCCGACGACATATCGTCATCGACGCCATGAGCACCGGAGTCTGGAGCCTTGACGCCAACGTGGCTGAGTATTTCGAACCGGTAATCATGATACCTTTGGAGAGGCACTTCGTCTACGAAATGTCGCTGGTCCGCGGAAAGGACATGGATTTGAGACGCTATATGTGGCGAGAGGAATACTGAGTCTATGACCTGCCACCGCGTCAATTGCAGAGCCTCAGATGACAGTGAGTGCCGCCGGGCAATACGCCTGGCGGCACTCACTGTCATCTGACTCAGGGAAGTATCAGTCTGGGGGCACCGATATCTACCCCAAAAGTGTCCACAGTGGCCCGTTTGATCACTTCAAAGGGAGCCAGAGCTAACCCGTTGCGAGCCTGATCGCTGGGCCCGTTTACGATGCGATCCACAACATCCATTCCCTCGAGTACCCGGCCGAAGCCCGCGTATTGGCCGTCCAGGAACCTAGCATCGCCAACCACGATAAAGAACTGAGAACCAGCCGAATCATTGTGCTGACTGCGAGCCATGGAAATGGTGCCGCGTTGGTGAGCCAGGCTATTGGGGATGCCGTTTATAGCAAACTCCCCATGTATGTAGTGATTGGGACCGCCTGTTCCGTTACCCTGCGGGTCACCGCCCTGGATCATGAATCCGGGAATGATGCGGTGAAATTTCAGGCCGTCATAAAACCCCTGCCGGGCTAACGCCACGAAATTTCTCACCGTATTGAGGGCCACCCCCGGCAGCAGTTCGATCTTGATGATGCCTCCTGCCTCGATCTCCAGGGTAACCACGGGATTAGGCAGGTCTTCGTTCCAGACTTCCGTCGTAACTGGGGCCTGATACTGTTTATTCAATGTGTCCACCGTCACTTTCTTCATTGTCTCTACGGGATCAGTCGCCCAGCCCTCTTCGGTGGCTGGGCCGCGAGAAATGCGATCAACATGTTCAATGCCCTTCAGCACTCGACCAAAGGGTGCATAAAATCCATCCAGATGCGGAGCCTCATCCAGGACGAAGAAGAACTCGGCCGAGCCCGAATCAGGATGCCCTCCATTGAATAGACTCACTGTACCCCGCACATGGGACAGTGGATTATCATATCCACTCAGCGCGAACTCACCCGGGATACGGTACCCGGGTCCCCCTTCTGGCGAGTTGCCGCCGATTACAATGAAGTCGGCGATTATGTAATCGAAATCCAGGCCATCGTAATAGCCGGCCTGAGCCAGAGATATTATATTGCTGACCGTATTTGGGGCTGCCTGCGGGAATAGCTCTATTTCAATCTTTTCCCCTGACTGAAGCTCAATGGTCATTACTGGATTCTCGGGGTCGCTTTTTTCGTGCACTTCCGGGACCTGGAGAACAGGTTCCGGGACCGGGGCCCTGCTGCAGGCAGTGAGCAAAATCAGGACGAGCAGCAGTGCCGACAATAGCCGCGATCTTCTATACATTTCTTTCCTCCAACTCTACTGGCCACACTTCTTTATTATAAGAAAAGAAGTGCCAGCGCACCAGCTCGAATCTTCTGGCGTAAGAACTTTAGAAGCTGTTCTCTCTGAATACCTCTGTCAGGGGTAACTTGGGCGGCTGCTGCCCAGGTTCCGCAGGGTGGCCGAAAGCCATCATAAGAACCTCCTTGTAGCCCTCTGGAAGGTTGATGCGGCGGCGGACAACATCACGGTCAAATACGCCCAACCACAATGTCCCCAGACCGTGGGACACCGCCACGGCCTCCATTTGGGCCATGGATATGATCACGTCCGAGGCAGAAGCCGCCTCGCTGGTCTGGCACCCCACCACCAGAGCCGAACAGTCCTTGAGAAAGACCTGCATTTTCGCCTGCTCCACGGTTTCGGAAATGGCCAGCGGGTCCGTAATAGTGATAAAACGCCTGGCCTGTTTGCCGCGGGAAGTGGCGGCGATTCTGCCCGCTTCCAGTATCTCATGCCAGATATCAGTGTCTATGGCGCCAGGTACGAAGGACCTGATCGAGCGGCGTTGACGATATACATCGATTATCTTCATCGCCATACCTCTACAGCCAACCCCGGGCAGTGGCCCCGGAGATAATCAGGCAACCAAGCAGTTGACGATACGCGCCCATATAATCGTCAGCCTGGACGGCAATTACTTTGGCAGAACGCCTCTCCACAGTCGGGAAGAGAGAACTCATATAGGCCATGCTGGTGAGCTTGGTGGTCAACTCGAATTCCACCGGTGCCTCGACAACATGCGGTTCAAACTCGCCAAGTCTGCGCAGGGCCCGCTCGGCTGCCTCCTCAATTAATAACTGAGTCTTCTTCACCGGGAGAGACCGGGCAGCATATCTGTCGATAGCCTGTTTGGTGACCACAGTCTCGATGTCGCCCAGAAGATCGCGAGCTTCCTGACAAACGACGTTATCTCCGGCCACCAGTACCACCGGCACACCGTAGGCACCGGCGAGACCCGCATTTATGCCTGTTTCGCCTACTACCTTGCCGTTGCGCTTAATCTCTGTCACCACCAGTCCATGTATGGTGTGCCCCATAACCGCATCGCCGTTACCTTCATGGGCGTGGTAACCGATGAAGAAGACTGCGTCAAAGCTCGCGTCTATTCCTTCCATCTGGCACAGTTGTTTGTTGCTTCCGCTTATGAGCTCGGCGCGCTCGTCCAGTTCTTCGATCAGGATATTGGTCATGCTGCCGTGGGCATCATTAACCAGGACCTCTGTAGCGCCAGCTTTGAAGGCACCACGGACTGCGGCGTTTACCTCCTGCGTCATGATTTTCACCATACGGTTATAGCCGCCTTCTTTCATGTGCAACGCACTGGCTACACCGGTAACGCCCTCCATGTCTACGGAAATGTATACTTTCATGCTTTTCCCTCCTTTTTTCGTGTGCAAAACTAATTCTATGATTGTCGATGATTTTCCTCCCTGTCAGTGGGTTGCCTTGTGACACGGGTGTACTGCTATAATGACGGTGGAGGTGAAGATTAGTGAGAACGACCCGGATTGTCGCCATAGGAGCACTTCTTCTGCTGCTATGCTCGTGTGTCGCTCCTGAATCACCTCCACCTGCGGCGGCACCGCCACCGCCCCCGGACCCCACGCCGCCCAGGCAAGAAAATCCTGGCGGCGAGGAAAGGAATGAGATGATAATGGACGTACTTGCAGCACTCACTCTGGAAGAAAAAATAGGACAGCTCATTTTTGCCGGTTATCAGCCGGGTGACCCTGCCCATCTCAATGAACTAATACTCGAACATAAGGTTGGCGGGATAATACTATTTCGTCGCAATATTACTGACCTGACCGGGCTAGTTGCCGTGACTGCAGAGCTCCATGAGCTGAATATGAACAACCCGCTACCGTTATTCATCGGCATTGATGAAGAAGGAGGTACTGTCTCCCGGTTGCCTGCCGGTGCCATGAAACTGCCAGATGCCCGGGTACTTGGCGGCATCAATGATCCGGACTTGACGTACTGGGCAGCGCTGGCACTGGCTCAGGAATTGCGTGCCCTGGGTATCAACGTGAATTTTGCTCCAGTCCTTGATGTCTATTTACCGGGGACCGATTTTCTCTACCACCGGTCTTTTGGCACCGACCCGGATGTAGTGGCCTTGCACGGAACTGCCTTTGCAGCGGGGCTTAAGCAGGGGAAGGTGCTGGCTGTGGGCAAGCACTTCCCCGGACACGGAGGAACTCCGGTGGATTCACACCGCACTCTGCCTGTTATTCGCGACGACCTGAGCACCATCAGCCTGCGGGAGCTGGTGCCATTCCGAGCGGTGATTGCCGCAGATATCCCTGCGCTGATGGTTGGGCATCTGGCTTTCCCTGCTCTTGACGAGATGGGGTTGCCCGCAACGCGCTCGAGGGAGATCATGTCGGGTCTGTTGAGGGACGATCTGGATTTCGACGGACTGATTTTCAGCGATGATCTGGAAATGGGTGCCTACCTGGATGGCTCCTCATGGGAGATTTCGGTCGTGGAGAGCATAAAAGCGGGTTGCGACATTTTGATCATCGCCCACAGCCTTGACAGGCAGGAGAAGGCTATAAAGGCACTGCGGGACGCCGTGCTGTCCGGGGATTTACCCATGGAACAGCTGGACAGTGCCGTAAAAAGAATCATACGGGCCAAGCAAGAGCTTGACTTAACACACCAAAGTCTCCCTGCCGAAGAAGCTATGGGACTAATTGGACGGGAACAGACCATTTCAGTGCAAAGAGAGATAGAGAGAAGGAGATGAGCGCCGGTAGTGTGCCTGCCGATTAGCGCCTGGCGCTTGGTGCATTCAGGATACGACAGCCTGACGGGCAGGCTGATGATGTTGATGGGCCGCTGATGGAATACGCAAAGCGCACTTCTGGGTCGCGGAAAGAAGCTGACTGTTGATTACTGTGTGTTTAATGCACGCCCCATTAAGCGCCACGCGCTAAGCCATAAGCTCTCCTAACGCAAGAGAGGCCGCCAGAAGCGGCCTCTCTCTTCTTGCTGCTATGAACAGCCCGTCGTTGTACCACAGTCCAGACACACCTTGCAGGTTCCGTTGATGACCATGCGGAAGCTGGAGCAGTTGTAACAGACGGAATGATACAGCTTTTCGCCTTCTTTTTCAGCCTTACGGATCATGGTCTCTATGGCCTGCTGCTCCTTAGTGCCGACGGCCGCCTGAGCTAAAGCAGCCATCTCTTCTTCCGAGAGAGGAGCCAATCGCTGGGTGGAGCGCATAATCACGTCGTCGGCTTCCGGTTTTACCTGTACACGAGAGAAGTCCCCCAGTTCTATATCGATAACCTTGGAGATCAGATCCGATATGGAGCTGGCATTCTTAATATATGGATGTCGTGCGACAAAGCCATGGGGCTCATACTTCTGCCCTCGCAGCATACGGGAGATGTCCTCGGCCGGAATGTGATACTGCAACATGACTGATATCGTCTTTGAGAGGGCGTTTAGCAAACCTGTGGTCAGGCTCCCCTCTCGGTCAGTGGACATGTACATTTCCGATACGCGCCCGGCGGCATTGCGGTTAACAGTAATATAGAGCTTTACGTCTTCGATTTGTGCAGCATGGGTGTGCCCGGTACGGATTCCCGTCATTTTCTCGCGTCGGGATCCCGGTACCTCAGTGGACAGTTTTGACCGCGCTTCTTTGGCGTAGGCCAGGAGGGCGTCATAGGTGAGGCTCTCAAGACTTTCTACTCTGGCGACATCATCGATGCGGGTGTTGAGAGGTTGCACGAACTTCGACCCGTCACGATACAGGGTAATCCCCTTGACACCCTTCTGCCAGGCCATGATGTGCACCGCTTTGAAGTCGTCGACGGAGGCGTCCGCTGGCAGGTTAACGGTCTTGGATATTGCGCCTGACACCATCGGCGACAGCGCCGCTACCATCAAGACATGCCCATTGTGATGGATAAACCTGTTTCCGGTACCATTAACGTTAGCCGTATCAAATATGGCGTAATGCTCTTCCTTGAGGTGCGGTGCACCCTCGATCTTGCCATCCACCAGACGCCCGTCTTCTTCCCGTCCCACATATGCCATAATCTCGTCGACCTCGGCCTCACTGTATCCCAGCCGTTTGAGTGCCAGGCCAATGAGCGGGTTGGCTATGGTCATAAACCCACCGCCCACCAGCTTCTTGTACGCTACATGAGAGAAGAATGGTTCCACGGAGGTTGCAGCGCAATCCATGGCAAAGGATATGGTCCCGGTGGGAGCGATGACGGATACCTGCGCGTTGCGATATCCGTGTTCCTCGCCCAGCCGCACTGCCTCCTGCCACGACTCACGCAGCGCTGACGACAACTGTGCAAACCCATGCTCTCCCAGAAGCTCATGGTCCACCTTAAGGGGCTCGTAATGCAGATCCTCGTAGGGGTCGTCCTGCGCCCCGGCCACCCGAGCATGATTGCGCACAACGCGATTCATGTATGGCCGGTTAATCTCGTACTTGGCAAAGGGGCCCACTGCTTTGGCCATGAGGGCAGAGACACGGTAACTTTCGCCTGTGGTGATCCCCATTAGCGTGGCAGCGAGGCTCCGTGCTACTTCGGAGTCGTAGGGCAAGCCAAGAACCATCAGAAGCGACGCAAGATTGGCTATGCCCAGACCTGTAGTTCGGAACAAGTGCGTCTTGCGAGCAATGTCCTCGGTCGGAAACTGCCCCCAGATAATAGACGCTTCCAGAACCAGTTGAACCAGACCAATCATATGTCGAAACCCTGCCAGATCAAAGTGGCCTGATTCCACATCCAGAAAGCGGAAGAGATTTAGCGAGGCCAGGTTGCAGCTGGTATCGTCCAGAAAAGCGTACTCACCACAAGGATTGGTGGAGTTGAGGCGATTGTGATGAGCCCACAAATCTCCATCTTCGCCGGCCGGGCAGGTGTGCCAGGCGTTGAAGGTGTCGGTGAACTGCGGGGCCGGGTCCGCCGCCCGGTAGGCTGCGTCGTTAAATATGTCCCAGAGGTGCTTTACCGACACTTCTCTGTCCACGCTGGAGTCTACCCGTCCGGTAAGCATTATGGTCTGCTCTGGGTCTTCTTCAAGGCGCATTACTTTATGCATGAAATCATCCGGAAGCCTGAGGGAGTTGTTGGAGTTCTGTCCCGATACTGTTTCGTAGGCTTCGCCGTCAATGTCTGCGGAATACCCCATTTTGGCCAGAGCCCGCACTTTGTCTTCTTCCCTGGCCTTCCAGAGAATAAAATCCTCTATCTCGGGGTGGTCGATGTCGAGACAGACCATCTTTGCCGCCCGCCTTGTTGTTCCACCTGATTTGATGCCGCCCGCGTTGCGATCAAGGCCCTTGAGGAAACTCATGAGACCGGATGAAACGCCACCCCCCGAGAGCTTCTCCCCAGCAGCCCGTAAGGGAGAGAAATTGGTCCCCGTGCCCGAGCCGCCCTTAAACAGCTTGGTTTCAGTGACGTAATGCTCAGAAATAGAGTGCTTGCCAAGCAAACGATCGGCGATGGAGAGGATAAAACAGGCGGAAGCCTGGGTACGCGTATAAGTATCAGAAGACGGTACGACCTGTCCCAGCCCTGGGTCAAAATAGAAAAGATCATTTTGCCCACCGGTAATGCCATAGCTGCGAGCCAGCCCGGTATTAAACCACTGCGGGGAATTTGGCGCAAACAACTGATTGAGCAACCCATAGGCAACCTCGTCATAGAATATCTTGCGCTGCTCATCCGTCTCGAGAATCCCTTCTTCAGTCAAAGCTGCGGCCCAGAAGTCCACCATGCGATGCACCAGCATGCGCAAGGATGTCTCTTGCCCGCTCTCGTTGTTGACCCCTGCCTTGCGGAAATATTTCGAAGCAATTATGTCAACCGCATTCTGCGAATAGTGCACAGGGAACTCCAGGCCCTTCATGTCGGTGAGTACCCGGCCAGACTTGTAATCCTTCAGGAGAACGTCTCGTTCTGACCACTCGAAGAGGTCATAACCTGTAAGGTCATCACGACCTTCAAGTTCCCTGGTGTAGTATCGTTGCAGTCGCTCATTCAGATTGTTCATAAGCCGGCATCCTTTCTCCTTGGTTTCTCGTACACTACATATTGTAGCACACCATCAAGCCCTATACGACATGTAGTACATGTATACATTATGGTGGCGCTTAGCACTTAGCGCTTAGCGCTTGGCAGGAGTAAATGTGGCAGTCGAACAGCTCCTGGAGGCAACAGAAGAGTCAGGATTTATATGCATTATGGCCACACAAATCAACCCCGCGGTACGTGCCCGCGGAGTTGACGATTCTGGTCTATTGGATTATCCAAATGGATTGTGTACCTGATGCTGAAGGATAGTTGCTGACATCATATAGTACAGCAATGCCCAAAACTAAGCGCTAAGCACTACACGCCGGAACCCCCTACTTCCCACAAGCATAGTCCCGCATAACAGGCATAAGCTTTTCCACCAGAGAGGGATCAAACTGCTTACCGCTATTCTGTTCAATCTGGGCGATGGCCTGCTCGGGAGAGAGGGCGTTGCGGTAAGGGCGATCGCACAGCATGGCGTCCAGGGCGTCAGCCAGCGAAAGCAGGCGCGCAGTAAAAGGTATTTCCTTGCCCTGGAGCCCAAGCGGATATCCATCGCCGTTCCACCACTCGTGATGTTTAAGTATATCATCGGCCAACGGCAGTAAATCTGGCAGGTACTGCGCTATCCTGTGACCGGTTTCGGAGTGGCGACGTATTTCAGCCAGTTCAGATTTGGTAAGTGGTTCTGATTTGAAGAATATCGAATCCGAGATACTGACTGTGCCCACATCATGAAATTGGGCCAGCAAGCGCAAGTGTCGTAGCTCCGTCTCACTTAGCTCAAGTTCTGCGGCGAAACGCTCCAGCAAGGAAGTAAGCCTGCCCACGTGCCCCGGACCGTTGAGTTCGCGCTTCTCCAGCGCCTCCAGCAGGGCTCTAACGGCCGCCTCATGACGGGCG
>DDWC01000124.1 GCA_002345475.1 Firmicutes bacterium UBA2296 | reverse complement strand
TCGCTAAGCTGCTTGGAATTGCCCTAAAATTGGCTAAGATTCACCGGAGCTGGCCGAGGGATCTCGGCCTTTTTTTGTAGATTCGAAGAGAAAGGAGGGGGAAACTATCGACTACCTACTAATAGGTTTGTTAATTGTCAGTATACCTGTGTCCGCTTTGGCCGGGTATTTTTACCGTAGACGCATAGGCGAAAAGGCCTTGGGTGAAGCCGAGTCAGTAGCCAAGGATCTGGTCGAGTCGGCCAGGAAAGAAGCTGAGGCCAAACGACGAGAAGTAGTTCTTGAAGCCAAGGATGAGGTCTTCCGCCTGCGCAGTGAACTTGATCGCGAGCTTAAGGAGCGTCGCGGCGAGCTGCAACGTCTGGAAAGACGGGTAATGCAAAAAGACGAGAGCCTCGACAAGAAGCTGGAACAGCTGGAACGCAAAGAAGAGTTGCTGGCCAAGAAGGACGTGGACGCTCAGAAACTGCGTGAGAAAGCCGAAGACTTGGTCCTGCAGCAGCAGGCTGAACTGGAGCGCATAAGCGGGATGAGCAACGAGGACGCCAAACGAGTTCTCCTTGACACAGTAGAGCGTGAAATCAGGCACGAGACATCTATCATGATTAAGGACATCGAGGCCCAGGCCAAGGAGGAAGCGGAGAAGAAGTCCCGCGAGATTATCTCCACGGCCATTCAGCGTTACGCTGCGGATCACGTGGCTGAAACTACAGTGTCCGTTGTGGAGCTACCCAACGATGAGATGAAGGGACGTATTATTGGTCGCGAAGGTCGCAATATACGAGCCCTGGAAACATTGACGGGCATAGATCTCATAATCGACGACACGCCGGAAGCAGTTATTATCTCCGGTTTTGATCCGGTTCGCCGCGAGGTTGCCCGTATCGCGTTGGAACGTCTGGTTACTGACGGACGAATTCATCCTGCGCGTATCGAAGAGATGGTGGATAAGGCCCAGAAGGAAGTAGAGCAACGCATTCGTGAAGAAGGCGAGAAAGCCATTTTTGAGGTAGGCATCCATCATATGAACCCCGAACTGGTTAAGTTGATTGGCCGCCTGCGCTACCGTACCAGTTACGGTCAAAACTGTCTCAAGCACTCGCTGGAGGTTTCGTTCCTGGCGGGCATGATGGCGGCAGAGCTAGGGGTGGATGTCACGCTGGCCAAGCGCGGAGGATTGCTGCATGACATTGGCAAGGCCATCGATCATGAGGTTGAAGGGCCTCATGTAACCATCGGCGCCGATATCGCCAAGAAGTACCGGGAAAACCCCGGAGTTGTGCACTGTATTATGGCACACCATGGGGATGTGGAGGCTCACTCGGTTGAGGCTGTTCTCGTAGCCGCTGCCGACGCAATTTCCGCAGCTCGGCCCGGAGCGCGACGCGAAAGTCTGGAGAATTACATCAAGCGGTTGCAGAAGCTTGAGGAAATCGGTTCCTCTTTTGAGGGCGTTGACAAGGTCTATGCCATTCAGGCAGGAAGAGAAATACGCGTAATTGTTAAACCCGACCGCGTAGATGATCTGAGCGCAGTGCGCATGGCCCGCGACGTCAGCAAGAGAATTGAGGGCGAACTCGAATATCCCGGGCAAATAAAGGTAACGGTTATTCGGGAAACAAGAGCAGTAGAACTAGCGAAATAGCAATTTGAGGCGGGCTCCTTCGGGCCCGCCTTTTCAGTATGCGGCCACAAACTGGAGGGATCGATTTGTTCAGGGTGCTTTTTCTTGGAGATATAGTAGGAGGCAAGGGGCGGGATACGGTGGCGCAGCTATTACCCAGGCTACGCAAAGATTACGCCGTCAACTACGTGATTGCCAATGGGGAGAACGCAGCAGGAGGCAACGGTCTCACCAGATCTGTGGCGGACGAGCTTTTTGCCCTGGGTGTAGACGTTCTTACCAGTGGCAATCATATCTGGGATAAACGCGAGATACTCGATTTCATAGACGATTACCCTCGCATTCTACGTCCGGGCAATTATCCACCCGATACTCCCGGAAACTGTGTTTTTCTCACTGAAGTCGGCTCACCGCCGCGACCTTTTGCCGTAGTAAACTTGAGTGGCAGGGCATTTATGCCGCCCGTGGACTGCCCCTTCCGCACACTGGACTCTTTGCTCGGTCAGTTACCCAGCGAAGCAGTTATATTGCTTGATTTTCACGCTGAGGCAACGTCGGAGAAAGTGGCAATGGGCTACTTTGCAGACGGGAGGGTGGCTGCGGTACTGGGAACCCACACGCACATTCCCACCGCCGATGAACGTATTCTGCCTGGGGGTACCGGGTATATTACCGACGTGGGGATGTGCGGCCCCCGTGATTCTGTCCTTGGTGTTGAAACAGCTGCGGTTATTCACAAGTTCACCACGGGGTTGCCAGTGCGTTTTAATGTGCCTGACAGCGGTGATGGCCTGCTGTGCGGTGTGGTACTGGAAATCGATCTGGAAAACAGACGCTGCCTCTCCATTGAGAGAGTAGAGCGAATAACTAGTTGAAGGAAGGCGGATAGAGAATGGATTCAGCAAGGCTTCATGCAGAGTCCCTGGTGGCGGATGCTCACTGTGATACCGTTTTACGAGTAATACGTAGCGACTTCTCTCTGGGGGCGGAGCATTCGGATGGACACATAGACCTGCCGAGACTAAGGCGCGGTGGGGTCAATCTGCAATTCTTCGCGCTCTACATCGAACCTCAGTTTAAGCCGGACCGGTCGACCAAGCGAGTTCTGCAACTGCTCGACGCCTTCTACCGTGAACAAGCCGCAAACACTGATCTGCTATCTGTTGCCTTGTCTGCGCAGGACATTCGTACTGCTCGCAATGAGGGCAAGATTGCGGCGCTTCTTTCCATCGAGGGTGGCGAGGCTTTGGAAGGGGATCTCGGCGTGTTACGTATGCTGTATCGGCTGGGCGTGCGAGCCATAGGGTTAACGTGGAACGAACGTAACCAGATAGCTGACGGAGTAGGGGAGAAGTCCTCAGGCGGAGGTCTCACCGATTTCGGACGTCAGGTAGTGGCTGAGATGAACCGCCTGGGCATGATTGTTGACGTCTCGCACCTCTCAGAGCGGAGTTACTGGGATTGCATTGAGGCTTCGGCGCACCCTATCATCGCCTCCCACAGCAATGCGAAAGCATTGTGTGGCCATGTCCGGAACCTGAATGATGATCAGATCAAAGCGCTGGCGAAGAAGGGCGGTGTTATGGGCATCAATTTTTCATCTGAGTTCCTCGTATCAGAGGGCCAGGCGCAAATATCTGACGTGGTTCGCCACATTGCGCATATCTGCGCTCTGGTTGGCCCCGATCACGTGGGTCTTGGTGCCGATTACGACGGCATAACAGTCCCTCCCCTTGGACTTCTGGATGTCAGCCACTTCCCCGCGCTCACCCAGGCCTTGGTGGAGCATGGGTTCGATGAGGCTGACATAAGGGGCTTCCTCGGCGGCAACTTCATGCGGGTGATCGAGCAAATAATCGGCTAATCAATGGGGTAGAGGGCGCTCCGTTCACAGTTGGAGTAAACCCATATTGATGAGTTCATGAACATTGGAAACCGTCTGGGGTAAAAACCCTGGGCGGTTTTTCTTTTGGGGTCATAAAGAAATATATTTTTCACCCACAGGCAGGAATAGACCTGCGCAGGGAGAATATGATAGACTGAAGTGGCTTAATGGACCAGTCCACAGGACCTTTGATAGGGAGGTGAGTAGTTTGGTAGCGATAGAACTCAGCCGCAAGTCCGGAGTGCCTTTGTACATACAGCTAAAAGAGAAAATACGGCGCCAGGTGGAGAGTGGTTCCTGGCAGCCAGGCTATAAGCTTCCCACGGAGAGGGAGCTGGCCGGTATGCTAGGTGTTAGTCGCAACACAGTCAGCCAGGCTTTCCGCGAACTTGAAGACGAGGGTGTCCTCATTATCAGGCAGGGACGCGGTACTTATCTGGCGGAGAACGACCCGACTTCCCTTACCGCCGGTCGAACCCATCGCCTCGAAGAACTGGTGAGCACGGCCCTGGATCAGGCCCTGGACGAAGGCTATACGTGCGGGAATTTTGCCGATACAGCCTTGCGACTGGCGGAGAAAAGGGCTCAGCTACTAAGCCATGTCAAAATCGTTTTTGTTGAGTGTAACCGCGAGCAGGTAGACTACTTCAGTAAACAACTGGAGCTCGGCAGTGGAGTAGTCATTACACCGGTTGTCCTTGACGAACTGCGGGACGACCTGCCTGCAGCCGTTAATGCAGTTGCTGAGGCCGACCTCATCGTTACCACCTTCTTTCACGAGGAGGAGGTGCGCGTCAGGGTACCGGCGGAGAAGCGCGTTTTGGCTGTGGCGCTGGATCCTCAGCTTGAAACCATTGTGCGCATCGCCCGCATACCGCGGGGCAGCAAACTGGGACTTGTCTGTATTTCTGAGACCTTTGCCGAGAAAGTAGTGGCGTCTATCAATGAAGCCGGAATCGACAGTGTCCCGCTGGTGTGCACTGCCGAATCTGATGCCTCACGGCTACAGAAGGTCGTCGACCAGTCAGATGTGCTTCTGGTCTCACCGGGGCGAAAGCGAGAAGTCACTGAGCTTTGTAATGTCCCCCGGGAAGTTGTGGAGTTCGTTTATCGGCCCGACATGGGTTCGATAAACCTGCTAAAAAAAGCTATTCTTGAACTACGGGAAAGAGGGGTGTAGGCAGTGGCAGAAAAGAAGCAATATAGTGTAGTAGTCAACGAGTCACGGTGCAAACGTTGTGGCATATGCATAGCGTTTTGCCCCACCAAGGTCTTTGTGCCTGACGCAGAAGGTTTGCCCATAGTGGCATACGAGGAAAAGTGCATCGGTTGTATGATGTGTGAGCACAGGTGCCCTGACATAGCAATTAAGGTAGGTGTGAAGAAAAGTGAGCTCTAAAGTGTTATTGCTGCAAGGAAACGAAGCGTGTGTCGAGGGAGCCCTGGCCGCCGGGCTCGATTTCTATGCCGGTTATCCTATTACACCCTCGACAGAAATAGCCGAACTACTGGCAGCTAAGCTGCCCCGCCAGGGTGGCTCCTTCATCCAGATGGAAGATGAGATTTCCGCCATGGCTGCCGTTATTGGCGCTTCCCTCACTGGTGCTAAAACTATGACTGCTACTTCAGGCCCCGGTTTCTCGCTCAAACAGGAAAATCTCGGCTATGCCATGTACACGGAAACCCCTTGTGTTGTTGTGAACGTGCAGCGTGGAGGTCCCAGCACAGGACAGCCTACGATGCCTTCTCAGGGCGATGTGATGCAGGCCCGTTGGGGCACCCATGGCGATCATCCGGTTATCGCCCTCAGCCCCTCTTCTGTAGAGGAGACTTTCTGGTTGACTATAAGGGCCATGAACCTGTCTGAGAAATACCGCACCCCTGTCATATTGCTTATGGACGAAGTTGTCGGGCATATGCGCGAACGCATCGAGATTCCCCAGGACATCGGCGAGGTGATCAATCGCAAGAAGCCCACTGGTGACCCCAAGGACTATCTTCCCTTTAAACCCGACGCCGATTTAGTGCCACCTATGGCTTCTTTCGGAGAAGGCTATCGCTTCCATGTCACCGGGCTAACCCACGACGAAAGCGGATTTCCTTCCGGGAGCAACAAGATAACAGGTGAGCTAATCCAGCGTCTACATGACAAAATCGACAGGAACTATGCCGACATCGTCCAGGTTGAGACAGAACACATGGAAGACGCGGAAATAGCTGTTGTAGCTTACGGCTCCACCGCCCGTTCCGCCTCTCGTGCTGTGAAACAGGCGCGCGAGCAGGGCATTAAGGCTGGTCTGTTCAGACCCATTACCATCTGGCCTTTCCCCGCCCAGGAGCTTAAATCCTGTCTTGCAGGCCTGAAGCACGTAGTTGTCGCAGAGATGAACCTGGGACAGCTCATTCTCGAAGTCGAGCGCCAGGTGGCTGGGGCTGTCTCTGTTGGCGGAATTATGCGAGCTGACGGAGAACTTATTACCCCGGCACAGATACTGGCCTATTTGCAGGAGGTGAAATAGATGTCCGGTGAAGATAAGTACCTGCGCAGTAACAGACTGCCGCACATTCTTTGCCCAGGTTGCGGCCATGGCATTGTCATGGGAGCAGTAGTCCGCGCCATCGAAAAAGCAGGACTGGACCAGAACAAGACAGTCATTGTGTCCGGCATCGGATGTTCTTCCCGGTTGCCTGGCTACATGGACTTTGATACCCTGCACACCACCCACGGCAGAGCACTGGCCTTTGCCACCGGCATAAAGTTCGCCAAACCTGAGCTCAACGTCATTGTCGTGACCGGTGACGGAGACGCTCTGGCCATCGGCGGCAACCACTTCATACATTCATGCCGTCGCAACATCGACATCACCACGATTGTGCTCAACAACCGCATCTACGGCATGACGTCTGGCCAGTTCTCGCCGATGACCCCGCAGGGTCATCTGGCAACAACAGCGCCCTTTGGCAACGTAGACCGTGACTTCGACATCTGCGAGCTTAGCAAAGCGGCAGGAGCAACCTATGTGGCGCGCAGTACCGCCTATCACGTCGCCCAATTGACGGATCTCGTGAGCAAGGCCATCATGAACAAGGGCTTTTCCGTCGTAGAAGCCGTGTCCCAGTGTCCCACTTATTACGGTCGCCGCAACAAGATGGGTAGTGCCGTGGACATGATGAACGACCAGAAGGCCAGCGGTGTGACAGCCGCCGCAGCAGCCAAGCTGACCCCTGAGCAAATGGTGGGCAAATACGTCATCGGCGAACTCCACAAGGCCGAAGCTCCCGAGTACACTGCCCGCTACCATAGCATAGTTGACTCCTTAAAAGACAAGGAGATGAAATAGCATGAAGCGCAGTGAAATTCGTTTGAGCGGATCAGGCGGACAAGGTATAATACTTGCGGGTATCATTCTGGCCGAGGCTGCTCTGCTGGAAGGCAAGAACGCAGTGCAAAGTCAAAGCTATGGACCTGAGGCCAGAGGAGGCGCCAGCAAGTCCGAGGTTATAATCAGCTCGGAATCAGTGGACTACCCCAAGGTCACTGATCCATCCCTTGTCTTGGCATTGACCAGCGAGGCTTACACCAAGTACGCCCGAGGCTGCAGCGCAGGTGTGGTTGTGCTGGTGGACGACAGTGTTAACACCCTTCTTGATGAAGGAGTGCTCTCTCTGCCGATTATCAGGACCGCCCGGGAAGAACTGGGCCGGCCCATAGTGGCCAACATAGTGGCGCTGGGAGCTATCAATGGAGTCGCCAAACTTGTGGCTCCGGAGTCTCTGGAAAAGGCCGTGCTCAACCGCGTGCCCAAGGGTACAGAAGACTTAAATAGAAAAGCACTTCATCTCGGCTACAAGCTGATTGCCGAAAGCAACAGCTAGGATAGTACAACACAATAAAGGGGGAAAATCTCAGAATGGAAAACCTCGACGTTTTTAAACAGGTTCAAAAACAGATCAAAGATGCTTGTGACATGCTCGGCCTGGACAACAACTACTACGAAGTCCTTAAGCAACCGGAACGTGCCCTGGAAGTTTCAATCCCGGTCCGCATGGATGACGGCAGTGTGAAAGTATTCTCTGGCTACCGTTCACAGCACAACACCGCCAATGGCCCCGCTAAGGGCGGCATCCGTTTCCACCCTGGCGTTCATTTTGACGAAGTCAAGACTCTTTCCATGTGGATGACTTTTAAGTGTGCAGTTATTGGCCTTCCTTATGGTGGCGGCAAGGGTGGCATCACTGTAGACCCGCGTCAGCTGAGCAAGGGCGAGCTTGAGCGTCTCTCCCGCGGCTTTGTGCGCAAGCTGGGCGATTTCATCGGCCCTCTGGTTGACATTCCTGCTCCGGACGTAAACACCAACGCTCAGATTATGGCCTGGATGGTAGACGAGTTCAACCAGATGAAAGGCTACAATAACCCTGGCGTTATCACCGGCAAGCCGGTTCTTATCGGCGGATCCCTGGGGCGCACTGAAGCCACTGGCCGCGGCGTGGTCATCACCACCCGTGAAGCCTGCCACGCTCTTAACATCGATCTTAAAGGTGCTACCGTGGCTGTACATGGCTACGGCAACGTAGGCAGCTACGCTGGCCTGTACCTGCAGGAGCTCGGAGCCAAGGTAGTGGCAGCATTTGATCTCGGCGGCGGTGCATACAACCCCGACGGCATGTGCGCAGTTAAGCTGCTGGATACAGTGTCAACCACCGGCACCGTCCATGGATTCCCAGGCTCCAAGGACATCTCCGCCAACGACCTGTTCGCTCTGGACGTGGATATCCTGGTATTGGCTGCTCTTGAGAACACCATTACCATGGAGAACCAGCATCTCATCAAGGCCAAAATCGTTTCTGAGGGCGCCAACGGCCCTGTGACCGCAGAGGCAACAAACAAGTTGTTTGAGCGCGGCATCACCCTCATTCCCGACATTCTCTGCAATGCCGGCGGCGTAACGGTTTCCTACTTTGAGTGGGTGCAAAACCTGGCGAACTACTACTGGCCTTTGGAAGAAGTCAACGCAAAGCTTGAGCGCAACATGGTCGATGCCTTTGCCAATGTTTACAACATGGCCAAGGACAAGAACGTTGACATGCGCACCGCGGCCTACTTGGTGGCCATCAAGCGTGTTGGCGACGCCATGAAGCTTTACGGCACGGTATAGTTTTACCAGGCCACACAACCGCCCTCCCGCTGATACGGGAGGGCGGAGTGATTTGAAGATTTACTGCGAAGACCCAGAGAAGATGATACAATGTATACAGTATCCTCAAAGGGAGGTTTGACCATGGACGAAAAACTCAAAGAACGCCTGGCGGCCTGGAATGAGAGGACCGCAAAGGCAGTAGCCAGATTCCCCGAACGCAAAACAGATTTTTCTAACGCATCCAATATAGAAGTGCAACGGGTGTACACACCTCTGGAGGCTGAAGTGAATTATCTTGACGATCTTGGCCTGCCGGGAGAGTTCCCCTTTACCAGGGGAGTCCA
>DDWC01000044.1 GCA_002345475.1 Firmicutes bacterium UBA2296 | reverse complement strand
GCTGGGCACCTGCATAAAGGCGTAAGCATAAAAGTACATGGACGCCAGATTGCTTAGCTCGGTACCGCTGAGTGCCAGATCGCGGGCCAAATCGTCGGATACGACAGCGGTGGAGTAGCGGTGGAAGAAAACAATAAAAAAGGCCAGGGCAAGAGTACCCCAAACAACCCATTTGTACCTGTCAGTAGTTTTGCTGAGCGACATATAGTCATCTCCCATCCCTAAGTGGCCTCAAACGAAATGCTGTTTCCTTTGCTGCGCACAGAGGCTATAATCTTATGGTGTGTTATTTTGCGGTATGGAGGAGGAGAGCATCTTGGCTACAGACGCCGGCCTTATAGACGAAGGGACACAGCTTTCCCATACCGCCATGCGGCGCAATATATTCAACATGGTGTGGCCCGCCACCACCGAGAGCGTGCTGCAAATGCTTGTAGGAATAGTCGCCACAGCAATGGTCGGGCATATTTCCGCAGAAGCGGTGGGGGCCGTCGGCCTGGCCAACCGCGTCACACAAATCGTATGGGCCATATTCTCCGCCATAGGCACGGGCGCCACTGTGCTGATAGCCCGGTCCATAGGCGCTCGCGAGCGCGAAAGAGCGCAGACCGTGGCACAGCAAGCCCTGGTGCTGGCCATTGTTTTGGTGGCTATTCTGGCGCCTGTTGTTGTCTGGCAGGCGGAAAACCTGATGGTGGGTCTCTTTAGCGCCCAGGGTGAAATCCTGGCTCTCAGTTACAGCTATCTGTCTCTCGTGGCCTGGGCAATGCCCTTCTTGGCCATAATGCAGGTTTGCGGGGCAATTTTGCGGGGGGCTGGCAACACTCGCACGCCTATGATAGTGGCCTTTATAGTGAATGTCATTAATGTCAGCTTTAGTTTTGTCCTGATTTACGGCTTTGGCCCTATTGCCGGTATGGGGGTGCGGGGCGCCGCTCTGGCGGCCATCATCGCGCAATCCATCGGTGCTATGATTGCCCTCTTTGTGTTGAGCCGGCCGCAGGGTGACGTGTCCTTTCCCCTCTTCAAAGGTTATTCTCCGATCTCACTCGAGGTCAAGAGAATTTTGAACATTGGCGTGCCCTCTGCGTTCGAACATATCTTTTGGCAGGGCGCTACCATCATTCTGATGCGGCTCATTGTCACCTTCGGGGCTGCCGAACTGGCCGCCCACCAGCTGGGGTTGACCGCAGAATCGCTCAGCTATATGCCCTCTGTCGGCTTTGGTATAGCAGCCACTGCTTTTGTGGGGCAAAGCCTGGGTGCCGGTAATCCTCGTCAGGCAGAGGCCTACGTCAAAGAGCTAGCCCGCTGGAGCATACTGCTCACCGCCTGCACAGCCTCGTTGCTGTTTTTCATCCCCAGGGTTCTCATGGGATGGCTGACCACAGATGCGGCGGTAATAGATCTGGGGGCCAGGTACCTCATGCTTATGGCCCTGGTGCAGCTGCCCCAGCAACTTTCCGGGGTCCTTAATGGAGCGATGCGTGGCGGAGGCGACACCAAGGCTCCCATGATCATCGGGGGGACCGGCTTGTGGCTGGTGCGCCTGCCCCTTTCCTACCTGCTAAGCCTGTACTTTGGGCTGGGCATAATGGGGGTATGGCTGGCCATGACAGCGGATCTTCTTCTGCGCTTCGCCCTCAGCGTGTTCCGTTACTATCGCGGTCCTTGGCGCACCATGAAACTAATATAGCAGACAACGGGCGGCTCATCGTGAGTCGCCCGTTGCCATTGTAAAGGCTGCTATTGCTCGAAAGTTCCCCTAACCAGAACTTCTCCGTTCCAGACCATCCGCTGGCCCCGGGCGAAGACGCCGTGCACCTGCAAGTCGTCGTCAAGGACCAGAAGGTCGGCATCAGCACCCACACGGAGGCAACCCTTGTTGTTGCTTATGCGCAGGGTTTCCGCCACATTGGTGGTTACCGGGCGCAGGGCGTCGCTCAGACATAACCCTTTGTCGTTCACCAGGTTGCGTACCACCTGCAGCAATGTGCGCAGCGAGCCGACTCCGAGGCCGATAAAATTGCCCTGGGCGTCAAAACGCGGCATGCTGCCGTTACCGTCTGACGAAAAGGTGATGTTGGCCAGGGGTGCGCCAGCCGCCAGCATGTCAACAATAGTGTCAGCGGTGCGGCTACCGGCGGTGAGATCCACCTTGCCACCCATTTTGGCAAACCTGATGGATTGCTCGACCAGGGCGGGGGAACGGTCGCAATGGGTGGGGGTAAATTGTGTCACCGGTATTTCGGACATTTCCAGCATTTCAAAAATGGGCTGCAGGCCGGCAGGGCCTGGGCCGACGTGCAGATGACACAACCCAGGTTTGCCTCCCAGCATTCCTCCCACCCTGGCCTCGGCTGCCAGCTTCAGGACGTCTCTGGTGGTGGGCTGGGCAGAACGGTGGTCAGATATGGCCAGTTCTCCCACGCCAATTACCTTGTCAATAAGCAGAACGTCGTCCCGCACGCTTCCGGTGATGGTGGGAGTGGGTATCTGATAGGCGCCGGTATATACATAGGTAGTCAGGCCCTCAATCTCCAGAGCCTTGGCCTTAGCCAGGAGCGCTTCCATGCTGCGGGTGGTGCCGTCCGTCCCAAGAACGCCCACCAGAGTAGTCACTCCGGCCGAGGTGATCTGTGAAAGCTGTACCTCCGGGGTTCTCGTAGCAGGGCCACCTTCGCCGCCTCCGCCAATCATGTGCACATGCTGGTCAATCAGACCAGGAGTCAGCAGCAACCCGCTGGCGTCAAGCACCTGGACATCACCGACGCCCTCAGGATTGGTGATCTCAGTTGCCATGTGGACGATTTTTTCACCACAGATCAGCACATCCATAACGCCGCGGTCTTCTGGAGCGAAAACCTGGGCGCCCTTAAGCAAAACAAACATCTGTATTCCTCCCTTGCAATCTGCTGCGTTCTCATAATAACACGACGGCGACCGGGGGATAAGGTTATGGCTGAAAGAGGCGGTAAGTGTTATCATAAGAACACACTAAAGCTAGGGGGATAGCCATGCAAAGCGGAAAACTTACCCCTGAAGAGTTGCGCAGCGCTGTCTTTGATAAGTTCAGGTTTGTCAGGCCAGAGACGCTGGTGGCGGCTGCCATCGGCGAAGACTCTGCGGTACTGGATCTCTCCGGGGATCTCTGTGTTGTATCGACAGATCCCATTACCGGAGCTGCGGCAGGTGCTNNGGCCGGTCGTCTGGCCGTGCTGGTGTCGTGCAATGACGTGGCCACATCCGGCGCTGAGCCCGTCGGCCTTTTGCTGACAATTCTGGCCCCCGTGGGCACCGAGCTCCGGGAAATCGCCGACATCATGGAGAGTGCCAGTCAGGCTGCAGAACAGCTTGGCGTGCAGATTATCGGCGGGCACACTGAAGTGACAGCCGCGGTAAACCAGGTGGTTCTCAGCACCACCGTTATAGGAAGGGTGCAGCGGGAAAAGCTACTATCGGTCAGTCGCACCAGACCTGGAGCCGAACTGATTATGGTGCGCACAGCCGGCCTTGAGGGTACGGCGATTATTGCCGCCGATCACAGAGAGCATCTCCTGCGCTTCATGGATGAGGACGCAGTTGCTAAGGCCGCGGAGCTGGCGGAGGAGATCAGTGTAGTTGACGCTTGCCGCGTGGCCGCTGAGAACGGAGCTGAGGCCATGCATGACGTCACCGAGGGCGGCGTTCTGGGCGCCGCTTACGAAATGGCCCAGGCCGCAGGGCTTACTCTGCACCTGTCTGGGAACATACCGGTGCACCCGCTGACGCAGGCAATATGTGGCGGTCTCGGTCTCGATCCACTAAAACTGATTTCAAGCGGTACTCTGCTGGTGGACAGCATGGCGCCAAAGGAATCCCTGGATGCTCTGCGTCTGGCAGGCTATCCGGCTTTCCCCATCGGGCGCTTTGCCGCAGGCAGGGCGGAAGTCTGGCTGGCAGGCGAGCTCCTGGCCGAGCCAAAGAGTGACGAGTTGTGGCGTTTCAAGGCCAGCCTGAAGGGCAACGAAGTTGTATCCTGAGGCTGTGTCTGCCCCGCTGTGGGATGCTGTCCGCCGCCACACCGATGCCGCTGCCTACCCCTATCACGTGCCGGGGCACAAACAGGGCAGGGGATTGCCTGAGGAATTTGCACGCCGCATGGCACAGTTCGATCTTACGGAGTTGCCGGGGCTGGACAATCTGCTGGCCCCATCCGGGCCCTTGGCCGAGGCGGAGTCTCTGGCCGCCCGACTTTGCGGTTCCAAGGCCTGTCATTTCACCACCGGGGGCAGTACTTCGGGGATAATCGCTGCCTTGCTGGCTCTCTGTCCCTCAGACAAACGGCCACTCTTGCCACGCAACGCACACGTGTCCTGTGTGCATGCCTGCGTCCTGGCCGATCTGGTGCCAATCTTTTACGATATACAGGAGGATGCCACCCGCAAACTGTTCCTGGGGGCTGACATCGCAGATTTTTCTCTCCGGCTCACAAGTGATGTTGGGGTGGCTCTGTTAGTAAGCCCGAACTACCATGGTGTGATAAGTGATGCTGGCGCCATGTCTTCCCTTTGCCGGGAAGCGGGAATTCCATTTATAGTGGACGAAGCCCACGGCACACACCTCTTGCTGTCCCCTCCTATGCCGCCATCTGCAGTCTCTTTGGGCGCCGATGTGGTGGTGCAGAGCGTGCACAAGACCGGCGTCGCCCTTACCGGCTCTTCCTGGGTCAACGTCAATACCGAGGCATATGTGCGGTCGGTGAAAGCGGCACTTCGCCTCCTGCAGACGACCAGCCCTTCGTACTTGCAGCTTATCTCCCTGGATCTCGCGCGGGCCTTTTTCGAGACCCAGGGAAAAGAAAGGGCAGAAGTTGCGTTGCGGGCCGCGCAGGCTATTCGCAAGGCAGTCCCTGTCTATGAACCCCCTGAAGTATATGGCCTCGACCCCTTGCGTGTAGTGGTGGATTCTCTGCCTCTTGGCATGAACGGTCATCAGTTGGGGCAGCATTTGTTGGCACAAGGAGTAGCCGTGGAGATGACAGATCTCACTACAGCGGTATTGGTGCTCTCGCCAGGGGATGGTTTATGCGCCATTGCGCCAGTGACCGCAGCTGTAGCAGCCTTGACCCACAGAGCACGCAGGACGAACAGTGATATCTCTCCCGCAGGCCGATTTCTCCTCGGTGACCAATTTGCCCTGTCCCCGCGCTCGGCTTATCTTGCGTCCGGAGAGGATTTGCCCCTGCATCTGGCGAACGGGCGCATAGCAGCCGAGCCTGTTACCCTGTACCCCCCGGGATCACCGCTAATTTGGCCCGGACAAAGGATTGGCGAAGACTTTATCGAATACATAAATATGTCTCTTGCACACGGCGCATCGGCTACCGGGCTGCGCCAGGGAACTGTGCGAGTTGTTAGTGAGGCGACGAAATGACACCACTGGGATTGTTCATAACCCTGGAAGGGCCCGACGGATGCGGAAAGTCTACACAGCTGCAACTGCTTGGGGATGCTCTTAAAGAACGGCAAATAGACCATTGGATTACCCGCGAACCAGGCGGTACCAGCATCGGTGAGCAGATACGCGAGATATTGCTCTCGCCCGAGAACACCACCATAAGTCCCCGGGCAGAAATGCTTCTTTATGCGGCCAGTCGTGCCCAGCACGTCGATGAAGCCATCAGGCCGAGGCTTGCCGCGGGAGTCACCGTAGTATCAGACCGTTACATCGACTCCAGCCTGGTCTACCAGGGTCTGGGGCTCGGGCTCGGCATAGACATGGTGTGGCAGGTGAACATGATAGCCATCGACGCACTGCTGCCCGACCTCACAGTGGTGCTCGAGTTAAACGAAGACGAGGCTGCGGCACGCCTTGAGAGAAAGCTGCTGGAGGCAAATGAGGGAAGAGACCGCATAGAAGCTCGCAGTAAGGACTATCACAAACTGGTTAGCGCAGGATACAATAGACTTAAGGAGATGTTTCCCGGCAGGGTGATGGCTATCGACGCCCGCGTCCCGCCGGAGCAGACGGTGGAGAAGATCCTCTCCCGCATAACAGACATGCTAGAACAGAGAAGAAAGGAGGGTGAGCTATGAAGCTTTTGATCGCAGTGGTCCAGGACAAAGACAGCATCAGACTGATCGAGTCCCTCGTGGACAACGGATATCGCTCAACTAAACTTGCCAGCACCGGGGGTTTTCTCAAAGCGGGCAACACCACATTATTAATTGGTGTGGAGGACGAAGAGATCCCCAAGGTTATGGACATAATTAAGGAGATCTGCCAGGCCCGCGAACAGCTTGTTACCCCCATGGCACCGGTGGGAAGCAACGCCGTGGAGTCCTACGTCCCATACCCCATTGAGGTTCTGGTCGGCGGCGCAACCATATTTGTGGTTGATGTCGAGAAGTTCGTCAGGTTCTAGGCATGTACAAGGCCCAGTATGGCACCCCCGCTTGGCCGGCCGATTCACGAGACGAAGTCGCCGTGGCCACCTTGCAGCGCGCGCTGCTGACGGGCAAAGTCAGCCATGCCTATTTGTTCTTGGGGTCTTTAAGCCCCGCCAAGACGGAAATCGTCGAGATTTTTGCCATGGCGTTGCTATGCACTGGCGAGAACAAACCCTGTGGACTTTGTCGGCATTGCCGTTTGATGGAGGCCAACAGCCACCCCGACTATTTCGAAATCGTGCCTGAGGGGAACAGTATTCGCATTGCACAGGTGCGCGCACTCATCGGGAGCGCGCACCTTACTCCTACAGAGGCCTTCCGCAAGGTATACACGTTGCGCCAGGCCGACGCTATGACCGAGCAGGCAGCTAACGCCTTGCTCAAACTTCTGGAAGAGCCGCCCGCACCGGTGACCTTCCTTCTCATGGCAGACACGGCTGATTTGCCGGCGACCATACTGTCCCGTTGCCAAATTGTGCGTTTCGGGTCCCGCCCTGAGGCTGTCGACGATGAACAGCAGGTGGTTATGCAACTGGCACGGGAATGGTTTTTTCTGCCACATGCCGAACGTCTCAGCAGAGCGGCCAAGCTACCACGGGAGCGGGAGCATCTGGAGGTACTGATTGACACCATGTTGTGGTTGATCCGGGATGCTTACATATACCTATTGGGACCATCGCCAGGCGCAGAAGCTGCGACTGACGATTCGAAGAAACTCAGTGCCATGTTAACGGAGAGCGAGTTGCGACGACTGTGGCAGCGCCTGTTGCAGACAAGACGCATGCTGGTTGGCAACGTAAATCGGCGAGCTCTGTCGGAGAGTGTGCTCTGGGGATATATGAACGAGGTGAACTGAACTTATGCCGCGGGTTGTTGGAGTAAGATTTAAGAAGGCCGGGAAGGTATACTATTTTGATCCCGGCGACATAGAACTGCAGATGGGCGACTATTGTGTTGTGGAGACTTCTCGAGGGATTGAGTACGGTGAAGTCGCCGGCCCTGTCAAGGAAGTCGGCGAGGATAGTGTGGTCAGCCCGCTTAAGAACGTCGTGCGCAAGGCTACCGCCGAGGACATCCTTTCGGTGGAGCGGAACAAGGACAAAGAGCAGGAAGCCTTTGCTCTGGCACAGGAGAAGATTGCCGCACACAAGCTGGACATGAAACTGGTGGAAGTTGAATACAGCTTTGACGGATCGAAGATAACCTTCTTTTTTACAGCCGATGGCCGTGTCGATTTCCGCGAACTGGTTAAGGATCTCGCTGCGGTGTTTCGCACTCGCATCGAGCTGCGCCAGATCGGCGTG
>DDWC01000016.1 GCA_002345475.1 Firmicutes bacterium UBA2296 | reverse complement strand
CGGAGTGGGGCCCATGACCATCGCCGTGCTGCTGCAGAACACGGTGAAGGCCGCCAAAGCCCAGAATGGCTAAGATTTTTAGCGTATTTGAGCTTACGGCTCTAATACGGCAGACCCTCGAGCAGGAAGACCTGTTTCAGAACGTGCTGGTAAGCGGGGAGATGTCTAATTTCCGCGGACCGCACGCTTCGGGGCACCTCTACTTTACCCTCAAGGACGAGAAGGCCAGCCTGCGCTGTGTTATGTGGCGGAGCCGGGCGGTGAGTCTGCGCTTCTCGCCACAAAACGGCATGAAGCTGATGATCCGTGGCAGCATAGGGGTCTACGAAAAGGACGGCAGCTACCAGATGCACGTCACGGCTATGGAGCCTGACGGGCTGGGTTCGCTGTATCTAGCCTATGAACAACTAAAGGCACGCTTGCAGGAGGAAGGGTTGTTTGACCCGGAGCGTAAGCGTGCCTTACCTCCGTTTCCCCGCAAGGTGGCTGTATTGACCTCGCCCACCGGCGCGGCTGTGCGGGATGTCATAAACGTCCTGGGCAGGCGATATCCCTCGGCGCAGGTCCTGGTTGTACCGGTGCCGGTGCAGGGTGACGCGGCGCCGGGAGGAATCGCCGCAGGTCTGGGTCTGGTTTCACAAATGACGGACATCGACGTGGTTATACTGGGTCGCGGTGGAGGCTCAATTGAAGAACTCTGGGCCTTTAACGAAGAAATCGTGGCCAGGGCCATTGCCGCCTGCCCTCATCCGGTGATATCCGCCGTGGGTCACGAGACAGACTTTACTATTGCCGACTTTGTGGCTGACGTACGCGCGGCAACCCCTTCGGCGGCCGCTGAACTGGCGGTGCCGGACACAGCAGCTCTGGAGGCAGGGTTAAGGCAGCAGAGCCAGCGCATGGCGCGGGCATTGACCAGGCTTCAGCAGAGTCTGGCGCAGCGTCTGGACCTCCTGGAGCAAAGACTTGCCGCCGCTTCCCCCATGGCTGGACTGCGCGAACACGGGCAGAGCCTGAAACGTCTTGACGAGGATCTGCATCAGGCCATGGGCCGGTTGCTGCGTGACAAGCAGGCTTCGCTGGCGCTGGCAGCGGCTTCGCTGAACGCCCTGAGTCCCCTGAAGGTGCTGGCGCGCGGATACAGCGTCACCAGGCACCGAGGCAGAATCCTCACTTCGTCGGCGACGGTGGAAACGGGCGACGAAGTGGTCACATACCTCAGGCAAGGTTCCATCACCTCAGTGGTGACCGGGAAGGAGAAGGCAGAATGAAGTTTGAAGAGGCTCTGAAAAAGCTCGAAGAGGTAGTCGCCCGACTGGAGAGCGGGGAGTGCAGCCTGGAAGAAGCTCTGGAGCTTTACGCCCTGGGCGTGGACATGCTCAAATCCTGTACGGAAGAGCTGAAAACAGCGGAACAGAAGGTTGAGCTGCTCAGTCAGGGGGAGCTCAAGCCCTTTGTCATGGAGGCGGGCAATGAGAGACTTTAACCTGAAGTCCTATGCCGGCTTAGCCAACGAAGCTTTGGAACAGTACATACCCAGCGCCAAGGATCACCCCGGAATCATTCATGAGGCCATGCGTTACAGCGTTTTTGCCGGCGGCAAGCGGCTGCGCCCTACCCTTGGCTTTATCACCCACGAAATGTTTGGCGGTTCAGTGCGAAATTTTCAGCCGGCGGCTGCGGCTCTGGAATGCCTGCACACCTACTCGCTGATCCACGACGACCTGCCCGCCATGGACGATGACGAGTTTCGGCGCGGCAAACCCACCTGTCACCGCATGTATGGCGAGGCCGTGGCCATTCTGGCCGGTGATGCCCTGCTGACTCTGGCTTTTGAGCTAATGACACTCAGGCTGCGGGAGACCTTTACGGCCACACAGGTTCTTCAGGCAACGGCGGAACTGGCTGTAGCCTGTGGTACCTACGGACTAATCGGTGGACAGACAGTGGATATCCTGGCGGAGGGGCAGGAAGTGCCTAACCCCGAACTGACGGTTGAGTATATCCACACCCATAAGACAGGAGCCCTTATCACCGCATCACTGCGCACGGGAGCTATGCTGGCGGGGGCCACCCGGGACGAGCTGGCGGCGCTTTCACGGTTTGGACATTACCTTGGGCTGTGTTTTCAGATCCGGGACGATATATTGGATCACACGGGCGACCAGGCAAAAGTGGGCAAGACTCTGGGCAAAGACAAGAAAAGTGGCAAGCTGACTTATGTCAGCGTCTACGGCCTGGAGAAGGCAGAGGAGCAACTGCGCAAATGCCATGTCGCTTGCGAAAGCGCCTTGAAGCCACTGCGTGAGACTGATTCGCTTTTGGCTGTTGCGGCTTTGGCGGTAGAGAGAGACTCGTAGCGCGGGGAGGAGTACACATGGAGTTCTGGCACACGCTGTTTTCCAACCCCATTCTTAACCGCGCCATGGCAGTGTGGTGGGTTTCCCAGGGGACCAAATTTACCGTCTCCTACTTCAAGGCGGGCACGCTGAACTGGGAGCGTTTTGTCGGCGCCGGTGGCATGCCCAGCGCCCACTCGGCGGTGGTAAGCTGCCTCCTGGCCGGCGTTATCCGTTATACAGGGTTTGCCTCGCCTCTTTCGGCGGTAACCTTTGTGTTTGCCATGATTGTCATGTACGACGCCACGGGAGTGCGCCAGGCGGCGGGCAGGCAGGCGGAAGTACTGAACAAGATTATCGAGGAGTTTCGCCTGCATAAACAGGTGTCAGAAATACCCCTTAAGGAACTATTGGGGCATACCCCCATAGAAGTTATCGTGGGCGCAGTGCTGGGCGTAGCCTTTGCACTGTGGCCTTAAGAACAGACCGGAGGACGATTTGCCTTATGCTGCTTAACACCATCGGGTCGCCCGCAGACCTGAAAGATCTCAGCGGGGGTGAACTGGCGCAGCTCTCCATGGAACTGCGCACCATGATCACCGAAGTGGTGGCCCGAAATGGGGGACACCTGGCCTCAAACCTGGGAGTGGTGGAACTTACCATAGCTCTATTACTGGAACTAGAGTGCCCCGGCGACCATCTGGTGTGGGACGTGGGGCACCAATGCTATGCCCACAAAATCCTCACGGGGCGCTGTGGCTCTTTTGCCGGGGTAAGAACCGCCGGCGGCATGAGCGGCTTTCCCAAACGGGAAGAGTCCTGCTACGACTCCTTTGGCACCGGGCATAGCACCACATCCATTTCGGCGGCTTTGGGCCTGCTGCTGGCCGATCGCCAGCAGGGCATCGACAGTACGGCTGTGGCGGTAATAGGCGACGGCGCCCTTACCGGCGGCATGGCCTGGGAGGCGCTAAATCACGCCGCCCACCTGAAAGCGCCGCTAATTGTAGTTCTTAACGACAACGAAATGTCTATCTCGCCCAATGTAGGCGCGATTTCTTCGTATTTAAACCGTTTGCGCACCACGCCATTTTACCGTCGCGCTAAACGGGATGTTTTTGGCGCCCTGAAGTCCATTCCCGGCGTGGGTGACTGGCTCTCTGCCGCCGCCCGACGCCTTAAGGGCAGTCTGAAATATCTCTTTGTCAGAGGGGTGCTCTTTGAGGAACTGGGCTTTACCTATCTGGGGCCCTTTGATGGACACGATATTGACGAAATGCGGGCGGCTCTGCGCCGTGCCCGGGAAATGGGCGGCCCGGTTCTGCTCCACTGTGTGACCCAGAAGGGGCGCGGCTATTTTGCCGCGGAGCAGAAGCCGGACAAGTTTCATAGCGCAGCTCCCTTTGTGGTGGCCACGGGTGAAAAATCTCTGCCGGCCAATGGCGCGACTTTTACCGAGGTCTTTGGCCGTTCCCTGCTGGATATAGCACAAAGGGATGTAAAGGTCACCGCGATTTCCGCCGCCATGATCGATGGCACGGGACTTGCGGCCATGGCCAGAGCTTTCCCGGATCGCGTACTGGACGTTGGTATAGCCGAGCAGCACGCCCTGACTCTGGCTGCCGGGATGTCCTGCCGCGGTGTCAAGCCGGTGGTGGCCCTGTATTCCACCTTTCTGCAGCGCGCCTACGACCAGGCTTTGCACGACATCTGCCTGCAGGGCCTTCCGGTGGTACTGGCCGTAGATAGAGCCGGGGCAGTGGGCGAAGACGGCCCGACTCATCACGGCCTATATGACATCAGCTTTTTACGCACCATGCCCGGCATGCGCATACTGGCTCCCGCAGGGGCCTGGGATTTGCCGGCGCTGCTTGAGGGAGCAGTGCAGGAGCAGTCAGGACCCGTGGTCGTTCGCTATCCCCGCGACTACGCCTTGCAAAGTCACGCTCTGCCCGAGGCGCCCCTTTCCGGCGCCGTGGTGGGAGAGGGCGATGTCCTCCTTATTGGTGTGGGCCCGCTTTACTACCAGGCCCTTGAGGCTGCAGAGATTCTGGCAGGTGCCGGGGTTTCGGCTGCGGTATATTACGCGCCGCAGATCTGGCCCCTGAGTGAAGCATTGCTTGCGGCTGTAAGCAGGGCGCGCCTGGTGGTAACGGCAGAGGACAACATCCTGCCCGGAGGTTTTGGTTCGGCGCTGTGCGAAGCTGCCATGCAGAGGGGTTTTGCTGCCCGTATCATTAATCTAGGCTTTAAGGATGGCATGGTTCCCCACGCTGCCAGGAACGAACTGCTCAAATCGGCGGGGCTTTGCGCCGCTGAAATCGCTGCCGTGGTGCAAAAGAATGGCTAAAATGAGGTTGGATCTCTTGCTGCTGCAAAGGGGGCTGTGCACCAGCCGCGAGCAGGCGCGGGGATTGATTCTGGCGGGCAAAGTGAAGGTAGCCGGCAAGACGGTGGACAAGGCGGGTCAAGCCATTGCCGAGGACGCCGCTATTGAAATTGTGGCACCGGAACATAATTACGTTTCCCGGGGTGGACTGAAGCTGGAGAAAGCTGTGCAGCAATTTGGCTTTAATCTTCTGGGACGCAGAATGCTCGACGTAGGTTCTTCCACCGGGGGGTTTACTGATTGCGCGTTGCAAAACGGAGTGGCTCGGGTAATCGCTCTCGACGTGGGCACCGGGCAGCTGGACTGGAAACTGCGCAACGACAGCAGAGTTCACGTCATGGAAAAGACAAACATCCGCTTTGTCTCCTCCTCCGATCTGCCCTTTACTCCGGATCTGGTCACCATTGACGTGTCCTTTATTTCCCTGCGGCTGGTTCTGCCGGTGGTGTACGGCCTGCTTGGGGGTGACGGCGAAGTGATTGCCCTGATCAAGCCACAGTTTGAAGCCGGCAAAGAGCAGGTGTCCCGGGGCAAAGGTGTTATACGTGACGCTGCGGTTCATCATGAGACGATTATGTCTGTGCTTACCTGTGCGCAGGAGACAGGCTTCTCACTCAGCGGGCTTACCTGGTCGCCCATACGCGGCCCGGAGGGCAATATAGAGTTCATTGCCTGGCTGCGCAAGGGAGCCCCGATGCCTGTTCCGCCTGACTTTTGTGACCTGGTCTGTGCGGTAGTGGAGGGCGCCCACAAGGATTTCTCGGGTGAAAAGTAGAACTATATAGTCTGGGAGGTGGCAGAATGCTTCTGGCGGTTGTACCAAACCTCAGCAAGGCGCGGGTACTCAGCATAACTGAGTCGCTTATCGACTATATAGAATCCAGAGAAGTCCAGGTGATGTTGCCAATAAATGCTTCCAAGGCTTTGGGCCGCCCTGACCTGGCCTACACCGACCAGGAACTGGCGCAACAGTGCGCGGCCATGGTAGTGCTGGGCGGTGATGGCACTCTGATTTCCATAGCGCGGCGCTGGCCCTTTTGGGGAGTGCCGGTGCTGGGAGTAAACCTGGGGCATCTGGGATTTCTCACCGAGGTGGAAGAGCATGGTGCCGAAGCGGCACTGGACCGCCTGATATCCGGTGATTATGCGCTGCAGGAACGGATGATGCTTAAGGCCACGGTCACCCGCAACGAAACGCGGGTGGCGCAAAGCTTTGCGCTAAACGATTGTGTCATTACCAAGGGCGCCTTCTCCCGCATGCTGCGGTTTGACGTCTTTATTGGCAAGAGCTATCTGGAGACCTTCCCTGCGGACGGGATTATCATATCCACGCCCACGGGATCTACGGCCTATTCGCTCTCCGCAGGGGGACCCATCGTGGATCCGGCCATGCAACTTATGTTGCTTACTCCTATCTGCGCGCACATGTTGCAGGCCAGGCCTGTGGTTATCTCACCCCGTGATCGCATCCGCATCCGCATCAGAGCACCCCACGAGGACATAGCCCTGACGCTGGACGGGCAGGAGAGTTTCCGGCTCTACCCCGGCGATGAAATTATCCTGGAGAAGGCAGAAATACTGACCCGCCTGGTGAAACTGGGGCCGCGTAGCTTCTATGACGTATTACGGCGCAAGCTCTACGAAAAGCCCACCCTTGGGGAGGATGAACCGCGGAATGTTGGAACGCTTACTCATCAGTGATTTTGCCGTCATCGAAGAGCTAGAAGTAAGCTTTGCCGCCGGTCTGACCGCTCTGACGGGGGAGACCGGCGCCGGAAAATCGATAATTGTAGACGCTCTACACCTCTTGCTCGGTGCCAAGGCGAATCCTGAGATGATTCGCTCCGGCAGCGAGCGGGCAGTCGTGCAGGGCGTTTTTCGTGTGCAGGGAAATAACGACGCCCTGGCTGTGCTGGAAGAGCTTGGCCTGGTCCCCGATGAGGGGGAAGATCTGCTCATAGTGCGGGAACTGCAGGGAAATCGCTCTACCTGTCGGGTCAACGGACGACTGGTGAATGTGGGCACCCTGCGGGACATCGGCGTGTTTCTGGTGGATATGCACGGACAGCACGAACACCAGTCTTTGCTCCGCAAAGCCGCGCATCTGGCTCTGGTGGACAAGTACGCCGGCCCGGTCGCTCTGTCTGTGCTGCTGCAGTTGAGGGAGACCCTTGCCCAATACCGCAAAGCAGAAAAAGAACTGGCGGAGCTCAAGGGCGACGCCCGGGAGCGCGCCAGGCTAATAGACCTGCTGGAGTTTCAGATAGCAGAGATCGACGCGGCGGAACTACTGCCTGACGAGGATCACAGGCTCCGGGACGAACGAGAGCAGTTGCTGCACTTTGAAAAGACTTCTGCGGCTTTGATGCGCAGTTATGAGGTATTGTACGCAGGTTTGCCCAGGGATCGCAGTATCCTTGATCGCCTGGGGACTGTCCTGCAGGATCTGAAGGATGCCAGGAGATATTGTCCGGAGCTGGAGCCGCACCTGGAAACCCTGCAACAGTCCAGCTATCTTATAGAGGACGCCAGTCGGGAGATAGCGTCGCTTAAGGAATCCCTTTCCTTTGAGCCTTTTCGACTGCAGGAGATCGAGGAGCGCCTCGACGTGCTCAGCCGTCTGCGTCTGAAGTACGGAGACTCGGTGGAACAAATACTGGCTTTCCGGGAGGAAGCTGTCGCCACCCTGGCCAGGATTCACGATTCTGCCGCCCGGGTCGAGACTCTGACAAGAGATTTGCAGCGCCTGCGCAGTCTTTACGACAGTCTGGCGGGGGAGCTGTCAAAGCTTCGGACCCAGGCCGCCGCTAATCTCTCTGCGCGGGCAGAGTCGGTGCTACAGGAGTTGGGCCTGCAGGGAGCCAGATTTAGCGCCCAGATGACACCGCGGGACAGTCAGGGCTTATATAGCGAGGGCCGCGACGACCTGGAGTTTCTGTTTTCCGCTAACCTGGGCGAGGAGCTACGTTCGCTAAGCCGCATCGCCTCGGGGGGAGAGATATCCCGGGTCATGCTGGCACTGAAGACGGTGCTGAGCGGCATTGACGACATACCCACTCTGGTCTTTGACGAAATCGACAGTGGGGTAGGGGGACGCACAGCCTATTCCGTAGCCGAGAAGATCGCCGAGGTGTCCGACACGCGCCAGGTGCTGTGCATAACGCACCTGCCACAGATAGCGGCTGCCGCCCACAACCACATCTTTGTCACCAAGCGCGAAGCCGAAGGCCGCACATTTACCAGGGTGCTGTCTCTGGCAGGGGAGCAACGAGAAGCAGAGATCGCCCGCATGCTGGGCGGAAATGTCAGCGAAGCCGCCTTGCGCCACGCCCGCGAGTTGCTGGAGAGTCGCCGCAAGCTTACATAGTCAGACTATTTGATTGCATGCGGGACGATATATTTTTAGTGTAGAAGGATTACTCGCAGGCCAGTCGAATTATAGACTTATACACTCGATGCTGAGGGGGGTTTCTATGCAAGGCGCTGTGCGGGTGCTGCTGGCCGACGACAATCGGGACTACGCTATCCTGCTGAAGGAATATTTGCGCTCTCATCCGCAGTTGTCTCTGGTAGGAGTCGCCCATGACGGAGTTCACGCCCTGGAGCTGGTGCAGGCCACACAGCCTGACGTGCTGGTGCTGGATATGATAATGCCCCGTCTGGACGGCATTGGTGTGCTCGACAGGATGCGCCAGTTGCCGCTGGTTGCGCAACCCCGTGTCATCGTCCTTACAGCCCTGGGCCAGGAAGACATGACTCGCCGGACCCTGGAGCTCGGCGCGTCCTACTACATCATGAAACCCTTTGATCTGGAAGTGCTGGCAGAACGTATTTTACAGGTCCATGCCGACAGCAACGCGGTGGAAGCCGACCCTGTGCCGGACGATTTCGTAGTGGAGAAAGTGACCAGGCACTTGCGCGATCTGGACATCCCCAGCACCGTGAACGGTTACACGTATCTACAGCGGGCCGTTGCCCTGGCGATCATTAAGCCGAGTTTGCTAGATAGAATTACCAGGGGCCTGTACCCGGCTGTGGCCGCACAGTTTGAAACCACTCCCGCCAGGGTGGAGCGCTCTATGCGCCACGCCATCGAGGTGGGCTGGGCCAAGGGGAGCAATGAAAGGCTGGTGAAGCTCTTCGGCTTTTCGCGACATCGTCGCAAGGGTAAACCAACCAACTCCGAGTTTATCGGCCTTCTGGCCGAGACAGTCCGCAACGGCAAGGGTTTTGCGGAGTGAAGCAAGCTGACGCACAGGTTCGCCTGGGCGTTTTTTACATTGTGCAAGATAACGCAATTTTCGTACAAAGGGCAATGCCCTTGCGCATGGCGAAGTATTAATGATAGAAAGTGAATAGGGAGGTTGATAGCTTGCGTCCTTACAACATTTTAGCCCTGAACCCAGGGAGTACATCGACCAAAGTTGCCCTTTTTGGCGGCGCTGCATGCCTCAAACAGGAAAACCTGACCCACGGGGCAGAAGAACTGAAAGCCTTTCCCGGCGTGGTAGATCAGTACCATTTTCGCCTGGCGGCGGTGAAGGATTTTGTGGCTTCTCTGGGGGAGGTCGAGATCGACGCGGTGGTGGGCCGGGGCGGATTGCTGCACCCTCTCAGCAGCGGAACTTATACTGTAAATGAGCAAATGATGGCCGACCTCAGGCAGGGTGTCCAGGGCGAACACGCTTCGAACCTGGGTGGGCTCCTGGCTCAGGGTCTGGCCAGTGAATACAACGTGCCTTCCTTTATCGTCGACCCGGTGGCGGTAGATGAGATGGATGAGGTAGCGCGTATCTCCGGCCATCCGGCGATAGTCAGGCGCAGCCTTTTTCACGCTCTGAATGTGAAAGCTGTAGCACGCCGTGCGGCAGCAGACCTGGGCAAGCCCTTGAGCGAACTTAACCTGGTAATGGCACACCTTGGCGGCGGCATATCTATCGTGCCTCTGTGCCGCGGGCGGGCCGTTGATGTGAACAACGCCAATGAAATGGGACCCTTTTCTCCGGAACGCACCGGCACATTGCCGGTGGGAGACCTGGCAGCGCTCTGTTTCTCCGGTAAGTTTGACGCGCGGGAACTGCGTCGGGAGCTTACCGGCCGGGGGGGCATGGTAGCTTATCTGGGAACAAACGACGCCCGGGAAGCCTATGCCCGAGCCGACGCCGGAGACAGTGAAGCCGCGCTGGTGATGGAAGCCATGGCCTACCAGATCGGCAAGGAAATCGGTGCCATGGCGACAGTCCTTGCCGGCAAAGTGGACNNTGCCATAGTCCTGACGGGCGGTCTGGCCCATTCCGGGCGGCTCACGCAGGATATTGCACAGTATGTGAACTTTATAGCTCCGGTGCTGGTGCACCCGGGAGAAGACGAGATGCTGGCGCTGGCCGAAGGAGCGCACCGTGTTCTGGCCGGCGAGGAAGAAGCCCGGGAATACCGGGGCAAACAATAACGAGGGAGGCGACTAATAAAGTGATTACGAGCTTTACCCAACTGATGGAAGCCGCCAACACTGGGCCGCGCCGCAAGCTTGCGGTGGCAGTGGCTCAGGACAGCGAGGTGCTCTCTGCCCTCCATGACGCCCGGGAAGCTGGAATAGCCGATGCCATTCTGGTAGGGGACGAGGAAAAGATCCGCGCCATCGCCCTGGAGTCAGGCATATCCCTGGACGGCTGGGAGATAATCGACGAGGCTGACAACGTAGAAGCCGCCAAGCTGGCTGTAAAACTGGTTAAGGACGGCAAGGCTCAGATGCTGATGAAGGGCCTGGTGGGCACGGCTGACATCCTCAGGGCGGTTCTCGACCGGGAGAACGGCCTGCGCACGGGTCGGGTACTGAGTCATGTGGCCATCCTGGAAGTCCCCACCTATCATAAGCTTCTCTTTATGACTGACGGCGGACAGAACATAGCCCCCGACCTGAACCAGAAGAAGGAGATCACCCAGAACGCTGTGGACATGGCCAGGGCTCTGGGCATCGCCAGGCCGAAGGTGGCCGCACTGGCGGCACTGGAGCTGGTGAACCCCAAGATGCCGGCCACGGTTGACGCCAAGGCGCTCATGGACATGGCCGAGAGCGGGGAGCTGGAGAACTGTATAGTGCACGGGCCCATCGCCTTTGACGGTGCCATAAGCGCCGAAGCCGCAGCCCACAAGGGCATGAAAAGCGAGATTGCCGGTGACGTGGACGTGCTGGTGGTGCCCTTTATAGAAGTAGGAAACGTGCTTTA
>DDWC01000134.1 GCA_002345475.1 Firmicutes bacterium UBA2296 | reverse complement strand
TATCTTCATCGTGTTCCACCACGATGACGGTATTGCCCAGGTCGCGTAGCCGTTTCAAAGTGTTGATAAGCCTGGCGTTATCCCGCTGATGCAACCCGATGCTGGGCTCGTCCAGGATGTAGACAACACCCATCAGGCTGGAGCCTATTTGCGTGGCCAGACGGATGCGCTGCGCCTCCCCACCCGACAGCGTACCTGCTTTGCGGGAAAGTGTCAGGTAGTCCAGGCCGACGTTCACCAGGAAGCCGAGACGTTCGATTATCTCTTTAAGGATCTGACGGGCGATCACCGTGTCTTTCTCGCTAAGGGTGAGGCCGCGGAAGAACTCCAGACTATCCTTAACAGTGAGGGCAGTGACGTCAGCGATATTTTGACCGTCGATGCGCACGGCCAGAGCTTCGGGACGCAACCGCTGGCCGTGGCAGGCGGGACAGTCTTTGGAGCTCATATAGTTCTCCAGCTCTTCGCGGATGTAATCGGAGCTGGTTTCCTTGTGATTCCGTTCGATCATGCCGATGACACCGCGAAAATGGGTCTGGTAGGTGTGACGATGACCACCGGAACTCTCATAGACCAGCGAGATCTTGTTCTTTTTGTCACCGTACATAAGAACCTTGGTCTGTTCAGGGCTCAGTTTCTCCAGGGGCAAGTTCGGATCAATGCCGTAGTTCTTTTGCAGGGCCTGATACAACTGCGGATAGTAGTTGCTGCTACTCTCCGCCCAGGGGCTTATGGCGCCATCATTCAGAGACTTGCTCCGGTCAGGCACCACCAGTTCTTCGTCCACTTCCAGATTGGCCCCCAGCCCACCACAGGCAGGACAGGCACCAAAAGGAGAGTTGAAGGAGAAGAGACGGGGCGCAATTTCGCCAAAACTGAAGCCGCAGGAGATGCAAGCCAGTTTGAGGCTGTATAGCTCCTCAGGGCCCTCCAGCTCGGCGATGGTGACCAGACCTTCAGCCAGTTGTGTGGCAGTTTCGATGGAATCGGCCAAGCGAGAGGCGATGTCTCCGCGCATAATCAGACGGTCCACCACCACTTCGATATTATGCTGCCTGGTCTTGGTCAGGGTTATGCTTTCACTGAGGTCGAGCATCTCGCCATCGACGCGCACTCTGACATAACCGGCCTTGCGCAGTTCCTCGAAGAGCTTCTGGTGCTCGCCCTTCTTGCCCCGTACCACGGGAGCCAGTACCAGCAGCCTGGTGCCCTCCGGTTTCTGCAGCACCGCGTCGACGATCTGTTCAACGGCCTGCTGCGTTATGGGGATGCCACAATCCGGGCAGAATGGTTTGCCCACTCTGGCAAAAAGCAGACGCAAATAGTCGTACACCTCTGTCACAGTTCCCACCGTGGAACGAGGGTTACGACTTGTGGTTTTCTGATCTATGGAAATGGCGGGCGAAAGACCCTCGATGTAATCCACGTCGGGCTTGTCCATTTGACCGAGAAACTGTCGGGCGTAGGCAGAAAGTGACTCCACGTAGCGGCGCTGTCCCTCAGCGTAAATGGTGTCGAAGGCCAGCGATGATTTGCCGGAGCCGCTCAGCCCGGTAAGGACCACCAGCTTGTCCCGCGGGATTTCCACATCAATGTTCTTGAGATTATGCTGCCGTGCGCCACGCACGACGATATTCTTAGACAACCGGTTCACTCCTTACACATAGAACATACATTCGTATCATACCATATACGGGGCAAAAAAGGGACCGCCCGAGCGGCCCTTTTCTCTGCGGCAAAGCTCCCTATGACCTGGCCCGCAACTCGATGAGCAAGTCGCGTATTTCTGCCGCGCGCTCAAACTCCAGAGCTTTGGCAGCGGCCTTCATATCCTTCTCCAGTGCGGCAAGAACTTTCTCCCGTTCACTTCTGGACATGGCTTTGAAGCCTGCGCTAGTAAGAGATTTCTTGCCGGGAGCCTCTTCGGCCACCGACTCGCTGGCCTCGATGATGTCGCGCACCTTCTTCTTGATGCTCAGCGGAGTGATGTTATGCATCCGGTTGTAGTCCTCTTGCTTGATGCGTCTGCGGTCGGTCTCCGAAATGGCCGCTTCCATAGATCTGGTGATGTCATCTGCGTACATGATGACACTGCCGTTGACATTTCTGGCAGCGCGCCCTATGGTTTGTATCAGCGATTGCGCTGAACGCAGGAAGCCCTCTTTGTCGGCGTCCAGTATTGCCACCAGGGAGACCTCTGGCAGATCGAGACCCTCCCGTAGCAGGTTGATACCCACCAGCACATCAAATACTCCCAGGCGCAGGTCCCGGATGATCTCCATGCGTTCCAGGGTGTCAATATCGGAATGGAGGTAGCGAACCTTAAGGTCCATCTCTTTATAGTAGTCCGTGAGGTCTTCGGCCATGCGCTTGGTCAGTGTGGTCACCAGCACACGTTCACCCCGTGCCACTCTTCCCCTGATTTCGCCAAAGAGATCGTCAATCTGGCCCGTCGTGGGCCGTACCGAGATCTGCGGGTCTACCAGACCTGTGGGTCTGATTATCTGTTCCACAACCTGCTGACTTCTTTGCACCTCGTAGGGAGCGGGAGTGGCTGAAACATAAATAAGCTGATTAGCGCGCTGATTAAACTCGTCGAACTTGAGGGGTCGATTATCCAGCGCCGAAGGAAGGCGAAAGCCGTGCTCCACCAGAGTCTCTTTGCGAGACCTATCGCCTGCGTACATACCCCTGACCTGGGGCAGGGTGACGTGGGATTCGTCAACGACCAGCAGGAAGTCCTCGGGAAAGTAGTCCAGCAGCGTAAAGGGCGGCGTACCCTCGGCACGACCCTCAAGGTGGCGGGAGTAGTTCTCGATGCCCGAACAGAAACCGATCTCGCGCATCATCTCGAGGTCGTAGCGACAGCGCTGCTCTAACCGCTGCGCCTCCAGCAACCGGTCGGCGGCACGCATAACAGCCAGCCTTTCTTCCAGTTCGGCTTCAATACGCAGGATAGCCTGCTCCATCTTTTCTCCGGAGGTAACAAAGTGCGAAGCCGGGAAGATAGATACGTGGCTACGCCGGGCCAGGACTTCGCCTGTCAGTGTATCAATCTCAGTAATTCGCTCTACCTCGTCACCAAAAAACTCCACGCGGAGAGCCTGTTCACTCTGCGAGGCGGGGAATACTTCCAAAGTGTCTCCCCTGACTCTGAAAGTATTGCGCTCAAAGGCGATGTCATTGCGGGAATACTGCATATCTACCAGGCGGCGTATCACTTCCTGCCTGGGAAAGACCGAGCCGGTGCGCAGCGAAACAGAGTTCTTCAGGTACTCTGCCGGGTCACCCAGACCATAGATGCAGGAGACACTGGCCACGATCACCACGTCGCGTCGCTCCAGCAGGCTGCTGGTGGCCGAGTGACGCAGTTTGTCGATCTCATCGTTTATCTGTGCGTCTTTCTCGATGTATGTGTCGGTACGAGGGATATAGGCCTCAGGCTGGTAGTAATCATAGTAACTGACGAAGTACTCTACAGCGTTTTCGGGGAAAAACTCGCGAAACTCTCCACACAGTTGCGCCGCCAGCGTCTTGTTGTGTGCCAGCACCAGCGTGGGCCGATTAGTGTTGGCGATGACGTTGGCGATGGTAAAGGTCTTACCGGAGCCGGTTACACCCAGTAACACCTGTTCCTTGTTGCCGGTCAGTACCCCTGTCGTCAGCTTGGAGATGGCCTCCGGTTGGTCCCCGGTGGGCGAGAAGTCCGAAACCAGTTTGAACACTACTTATCACCTGCCAGGAATTTGGATAGAAAGTCCAAAGGACTGCTAAAGCGTGTTTCCAGATAGGTTGAGGCTGATTCGTCCGGAATCGGTATTATTCCGCGCAACTCCGCTGTTCCGCCTGGCGGCAACACTATCTCGCCTCCCTCGCAGGTCAGCGTGAGCTCCTGCCCTGGTCTGGCGCGGAAGCACGACCCCAGTTCGGAAACGGTTGTAACCGGAATCCCGTCACATGCCAGGATTCGTTGACCTTGAGCAACTCTCCCCCAGGCAGGGCTACCCTCAATGACGTCAAAGACCCGCAACTCCCCGGGGACTGCCTTGTGCAGAGCCCTCCCCCCCATTTCCTGCCGGTTGGTAGTCCACACCAGCAGTTCATGCCCCAGAGGAGCAAAAATGGCTCCCAAGTAAAGAAAGAACGGAACGCGACCGGCAAGATAGGCCAGAAGGAAGAGAATACCGCTGTAGATGGCCAACTTCAGCGCCGACTGTCGCGCCCGGGCCTTCGGCGTGGTTGAAACAGCCATTTCACCGTACCCCAGTCCAGCTACAACGGGTATCATCCAGAAACTGTGGTTCAGTGTCAAGCCTGCCGGGACGATCAGAGGCCACCAGTTGGGCATGCTTATCGCCCCCACCTCGGGAGGAATGACGCCGGGAACAATTGCCAGAGCGAGAAGAGGCACTGGCCAGAACTTCTGCAGACTGTACGCACCGACAATAGAACCGTCAAGAGAGTTCTTCACCCTGACGGGGACAGCACCCATATGGCCACTGAGCAGCATCAGAACACTCTCTACTCCGTGCAATACAGCTACCAGACCCAGCAAAGATGCTATGTCTATGTCCGGCCAACCGAAGATCAGAGATATTAAAGCGACTATGCCGCCGCCGTAAGCAAAACACATGAGCCGGGGCGATATGAAGGCCATCCCCAAAGCAGCCACCCAAACGTAAAGGATCCAGTTGCCCGAGAGGGCAATACCCAGGCTGAGCAGTAGCATGGAACCGACCAGGCCTCCGGCAATGCCAAATAGAGTGGAAATGACCAGGTGTTTTGTGATAGAATGCATAGGTCGTCCGTAGAGAGCTTTCTCCAGAGAAGCGGCTCTGCGGTACTGGGTGTAGATGAGAAAAAGCACAACGTAAAACAGAGGCATGCTCAAGTAGTCTGGCAGAGCTCGCACGTAAGACATACCGAGGGTTACTAACGGTAACATTCATTATCTCCTCTCAGACGTTTCTCTCTGTGTTTCTCAGGGCACGCCCCGCTTAACTGACAGGAGAAAAAGAAAGCCCCCGCGGGGGCTGATAAGTGGCTATGTTATCTCGGTTTGACATGATCCAGCGGGTTGACACGAGTTCCGTTAACGCGAACCTCGAAATGGAGATGAGGGCCGGTACTCATGCCAGTGCTGCCAACGTGAGCTATGACCTGCCCTTTGGCCACCGTCTGCCCTTCCTTAACCAGAATCTGATTGGTATGGGCGTAGAGCGTAGTTATGCCTTTGCCGTGGTCGATTATTACGGTCTTGCCGTAGCCTCCGAACCAGTCGGCCAATATCACCATGCCGCTATCTGCTGCCACGATGTTGCGGCCGGTGGGTAGTCCGCCTATGTCAATACCGCTATGGAACTCTCGTACCCGGGAAATGGGATGGATACGCCAGCCAAAGGGCGACGTAATGCGGGCGGAGTCCGGAGTCGGCCAGGTCAGTACACCGGTGCCCTGTCCGGCGGCGTACTTGGCCTGCAAATCCTTGATGATCTTGTCGAGTTCAGAAGCCAGACGTTCCATTTCGGCAAAGGCCTTTTCCACTTCAGCCTTCTCGTTGTTGAGATTACTGAGCAAAGCTGTGCGATTAGCAGAACGCGCCTGCAGAGTAGCCTGATGGTTGGCCGTCTGCTGACGCAGCACCAGGAGTTCGGCCTGTTTGAGCTCAACCTGTGCCCGATACTCTTCAATCATGGCTTTCTCATCCTGAACGGCGTGATAGACCTCCACATCGTGGTTGATCACAGTGCGCAACACCAGGAACCTATTTATGAAATCGGAAAAACTCCGCGAGGTCAACAGCACCTCGACATAGCTAACTGCACCTCGTTCGTACAATGCTCTCAGACGAGTGCTGAGCTGCGAGTTGCGCTCAGCCAGACGCGCCTCAGCCGAGGCCAGTTCCGCATTGACGCTGGCCAGCTCGCGCTCCACATCTATGATCCTTGTCTCCACAGACCGCAAGTCCGCCGCTGCTCTGTCAATCTCGCGCTCCAGACGTCCCAGTTCGGAAAGAACACTTTGAGCTTCTTTTTCGACCTGCTGTGCCCGGCGTTCTGCATCCTGCATCTGGCGCTTCAGAGCGTCCAGCTCCTGCTGGCGCTGAGTTATCTCATTCCCCGCGGCGAAGGCTGCCGGCAGAAAGAAACAAAGTATGAGCAGGACTATGAACTTGTTTCTCAACTGAGAGCACCTCCTATACGTTAAGGTAACGGCGCAAAGATAATGCGCTGCCAGCAATACCTATCAGCGAACCTATCCCGAGCATCCCCAGTGCCAGCTGCTGCAGGAATGGCCAGGGCGCGATGAGGGGCCAAAACGGCATTACTCTTAATAAGTATCGTACCGCAAGATAGTACCCCCAGGCAAGGATAGAACTGGCCACAACCCCGCCAATGAGCCCCAGCACCCATCCTTCAATGATAAAGGGCCACCGTATAAACCATTTTGTCGCGCCAACATAACGCATGATACTGATCTCGCGACGCCTTGAGAAGACCGCTATGCGAATGGTATTAGCGATAATAAACATAGCAGCCAGCGCCAGACCGATCATCAGCCCGGTTCCAACCATGCGGATGGCGGAGGTAATCGCCAGAATCTGTTCAATCAGCTCTCGGCCAAAGACCACTTCTTCGACGCCTGACAACCCCGCCACACGCCCGGCAATCTCGCTCACCAGCTCCGGAGACTCAGCACGAATCTCAAAAGACTCTCGCAACGGGTTCTCTTCTTCCCACCCCGCAAGAAAAGTCCGATCATTGCCGTACCACTCGAGGAGCCGCTCCCAGGCTTCGTCTTTGCTGACATGATATACTTCAGATACACCCGAAATGGAACGCACCTGTTGTTCCAATCTTTGTACGTGATCTCGCGGCATGTCCAGGAGGTATGCTGTGACCTCTATTTGCGACTCCATGTGCTGAGCGGCAACCCCCACATTTACAGCCAGAAGGAGAAAAACACCGAGAACCAGAAGCGATATGGCAACGGTACTGATGGAGGCAATGGTCATCCAGCTGTTGCGCGCCAGACTGCGTCCGGAAGACTTGAAGAAATAGCCGAATGTGCGGGCCTTAACCATGGTAAAGCCCACCTTCCTCGTCGCGCACGACGCGACCATTTTGCAGAGTCACAACGCGCTTGCGAAGTCTATCGACGATTTGCTCAGCATGGGTTACCATAAGGACAGTGGTACCAATGCGGTTTATATCCAGGATAAGCTTTACGATATCCCATGAAGTATCGGGATCAAGGTTGCCGGTAGGCTCGTCCGCGATCAGCAGGTCTGGGCTGTTGACAATGGCGCGAGCCAGAGCGACCCGCTGTTGCTCACCCCCGGAAAGCTGGCCGGGAGTCTGTTTGCGTCTGTGAGTGAGGTGCACCAAGTCCAGAACCTCTGCCACGCGCCGCTTGATCTGTTTTGGAGCAGCCTCCACCACAATCATGGCGAAGGCGACATTCTCCTCTACAGTCCAGTTAGGCATGAGACGAAAATCCTGAAACACAATGCCCATTGACCGGCGCAAGGCCGGAATATGCCGAGGTCTAAGTTTTGTGATGTCCTTATTCTGTATGTAAATACTGCCGGACGTAGGTTTTTCCTCACAAAGCAGCAGTCTGGTCAGTGTGGTCTTCCCGGCGCCGCTCTGTCCAACAACAAAAACAAACTCGCCTTTGTCCATGCGCATGCTTACGCTGTCCAGTGCCACAGGTCCGTCAGGGTAGGTCTTGGTTACGTTCACTAACTCCAACATAGAATGTTCCCTTTCCGTCGAATGATTTCTGTCACTTGTGACACTTCGACCCATTCCACCCTGTTTCCTTTTTTACAGCACGATTATAACCGATATATTTGGCTGGGCCAAATACTCCGAAAATGAAAGGTAGATGAAGATGTCTGAAAAACTCACGTTTATACCCCTGGGAGGGGTAGGCGAAATCGGCAAGAACATGTACGTGTTCCAATACCAAAATGAAATAGTTGTAGTCGATTCCGGCCTAAAATTCCCTGAGGACGAGATGCTGGGTATCGATTATGTTATCCCCAATATCTCGTACCTGACAGAAAATCAGGACAAGATTAAGGCCATTGTTCTCACACACGGTCATGAAGACCATATAGGCGCATTGCCTTACGTGCTTAAGCAACTGAACGTGCCGGTATACGGTACCCGACTGACACTGGGCCTGCTCAAGGTGAAACTTGAAGAGCATAAGGTCAAGGCCAAACTGTACGAGTTTAAGGGCGGCGACACTCTCAAGCTGGGCAAGTTCCGCATTGGCACCTTCCATGTCAACCACAGCATCCCGGATTCCGTGGGCTTGGCGATCCAGACCCCGGCCGGAACCGTGCTACACACTGGTGACTTCAAACTGGATCAGACTCCCATCGACAATCGCGTGACCGACTACTACGCTTTGACGCACTATGGCCGTAGCGGAGTGCTGGCACTTCTTTGTGACTCTACTAATGCTCATCGGCAAGGTTACACCAAATCTGAACGAGAAGTAGGAAAAACCTTCGACGATATCTTCCACCGCGCTGAAGGCCGCATAATAGTTGCCAGCTTCGCTAGCAATATACACCGCGTGCAACAGGTTTTCGATAACGCTGTCAAACATAACCGCAAAGTTGCCGTAGTAGGCCGTAGCATGGTCAATTACGTCAACACGGCAACGGAACTGGGCTATCTCACCTACCCAGAGTCATCCTTCGTGCAGCTGGAGGAGCTGAACAAGCTGCCCGCCCACAAGGTAGTGATCGTTTCCACTGGCAGTCAGGGAGAGCCTCTTTCCGGATTGACCCGCATGGCTTCTGGCTCCCACCCCCGGGTGTCCATCGTGCCTGGTGATACCGTCATTTTTTCTTCTACCCCTGTTCCGGGCAACGAGAAGCTGGTCAGTCGCGTAATTGACGGAATAACAAAAGCTGGCGCCAAGGTAATATACCAGGGCGTTGCAGACGTCCACGTTTCCGGCCATGCCAGTCGCGAGGAACTGAAACTTATCATAAACATGGTTAAACCCAAGTACATTGTACCCTTCCACGGGGAGTATTTTCATCAGGCCGCTTTCAAACAACTGGCCGAAATGATGGGATACGACTCCGAGGAGGTTTTCTGCCTGGAGAACGGCGATGTCGTGGAGTTCACTGACGGAGTGGGCAAAGTCGCCGGGACTGTCACCGCGGGATCCGTACTGGTGGACGGCATAGGCGTGGGCGATGTCGGAAACGTAGTCCTGAGAGACCGCCAAAACCTGGCTGCGGACGGGGTCCTGGTGGCGGCCGCCACCATCGATCGCCAGAATCGCAAACTGGTAGCCGGTCCTGACCTCATCACAAGGGGCTTTGTCTACGTCAAGGAATCCGAAGAGTTAATGGCCGAGGCAACAGCGCAGGTGGCCAAGGCTCTGGAAAAAGTGCTGGCGGACACCGCGGATTGGGGAGCCTTGCGCGGCGCAGTGCGCGACACGCTTTCCAGCATAGTCTATGAGAAGACCCGTCGTCGCCCTGTCATCCTGCCCGTCTTGCTGGAAGCAAAGCGCAACTCATAATCATCTTAACCACGCGAAGAACCGTTCCACATGGAGCGGTTCTTTCTTGTATCCGCGAAGTGCAGCAGTCCGCGACTCGTGAATTTTGGGCTCCTGGAGGTGGCAGGACATGGGCTCCACGCAGCGAAATAGCTATGGGAAAGGTAGCAGATGAAGGAGATGGTAGATTTGCAGAGCAAACTTCTACAGAGCCCAAAGGATTTTTTTGGCTTCCAAATGGGCGAGGACCGCAAGATCGCACGCTGGGACAAAATAGTTGATTATTTCTGGCACCTGGAATCCCTTAGTGACAAGATTACAGTTACAGAAATGGGGCCTTCCACTGAGGGACATCCGTTCCTGGTGGCTGTGATCACCTCGGCCAGTAATCAGGCGCGGCTGGAGGAACTAAGGCAGATTAACCTGGCTATCACCGACCCCAGAGGGCTTGCCGAGTCGGAGCTTGGCCACCTGCTTGGCGAGGGCAAGGTAGTCATAGTGCAAAGTATGAGTCTGCACGCCACAGAGATTGGCGGCACACAGATGGCACCAGAACTGGCTTACGACTTGCTCAGCGATGAGGGTGACGAGGTGGCGCGCATTCTGGACAACGTCATTTTCATCATGGTCCCCTGCTTCAATCCTGATGGACAGATCATGGTCACAGATTGGTACAATAAGTGGCTGGGCACAGACTATGAAGGTTCTATGCCGCCGTGGCTCTACCACAAGTACACCGGCCATGACAACAATCGCGACGCTTTCATGCAGAACATCGTGGAGTCCCGCTACATGGGCAAGCTAATGCTACAGGATTGGCGGCCCCAGGCTTACCAGGATCACCACCACATGGGTAGCTATGGAGCGCGCCTGTTCATCGCGCCCTATAGTGAGCCGTTGCGTCCCGACACAGACCCTCTAATCTGGAGAGAACTGTCCTGGTACGGAAGTCACATGGCCTATCGGCTTGAGGAGGCCGGGAAACAGGGGGTGCTGCACGGAGCTCAGTTCCCGGGTTGGGGGCACTACGGCTTCCACTGGCTGACCAATCATCATAACATTGCCGGCATGCTCACCGAGTCAGCCAGTGCCAAGCTGGCTACACCGCTGTACATCGACCCGACGCAACTGACAGGTGCTGACGGGAGAAACATGCCCGAATACGAAGCCCAGAGCAACTTCCCGAGCCCCTGGCCCGGCGGCTGGTGGCATCTTCGGGATATAGTTGAGCAAATGAAGATTTCGGCCTACGCTCTACTGGACGCCGCGGCGCGCAACCGGGAGATAGTATTGCGAAATGCCTGCAACAAGGCCCGCAACCAGGCGTTGCGGGGGGCTCTGAGTGATACTGCAGCCTTTATCATCACCACGGAACAGCACGACCCGGGGGCCGCTTCCAAGCTGGTGGAAGTGCTGCTAAACCAGGGGATTGAAGTACACACGGCACTACGCCCCTTCGTGGCAGACGGGCGCAGCTATGAGGCGGGAAGCATCGTTATATTCCCTGCCCAGCCCAAGTACGGAGTAATTAAGGCTTTACTGCAAAGCTCAGCTTTCCCTCTTAACTCATGGACCACAGAAAAGGAAGGGAGGCCTAAAGTCTTTGATGCTGCTTCCGACACCGTGGCGGAGTACATGGGGGTAAAGGTTTGCGAAATTGCCGAGGCCTTTGACGCCGAACTGGAGATCATGCAGACCCTGCCCGAGCCTGCTGTAACCTTTGCCCCCGGTGCTTACGGGCACGTGTTCTCCGCCGCCCAGAACAATAGCTATCGCTTGCTCAACCGATTGCTGGCAGCGGGTATACCGGTCTACCGCCTGAACGACATACCCGAAGAACTGCCTGCTGGGGGGTTCTGGATTGCCAACGAACATCTGTCTGCAGCCGCCGAACTATCCCTGGACTTTGGCATGGACTTCCACGCGTTACCCGAGGAGTACCTGGGCTACAAGACACCGGTAGATCAGTTGCGCGTGGGGGTGTTCCAGAGATACTGGGGCGGGAATTCCGACGAGGGTTGGACCCGACTGGTGCTGGAGCAATTCGAGTTCCCCTACGAAACCGTCTTTGACGCCGATGTGATAGAAGGAAATCTGAAAGATCGCATAGACGTGCTAATAATACCAAGCGACAACAACCAGCTGTTGGTGGACATCACTCAGCCAGACATGAGTAACCCCTGGACTGCCGTCCTGGCCAAGCGCGTACACACTTTCCCACCGGAATATCGCAGCGGCTTAGGCCTTGAGGGGAAGAAGGCTGTGGCTGAGTTCGTGGCTCGCGGCGGACGTCTGCTGGCTCTGAACGCCGCCTGTGACTTTGCCATCGAAGCGTGTAGCCTGGAGGTCAAGAACCTGCTTGCGGGAGTCGACGCCAAGGATTTTCACACCCATGGCTCGACGCTGAGGACACAGGTGGATACTTCACACCCGCTAGCCTACGGTATGCCCAAAGAGGCGCTGGTTCTGCACTGGGACAGCCCGGCCTTCGCCATTACCGACACGCTGACCGCCGAGAAATACGAGACCGTCCTGGCGTACCCGGGCAAAAGCATACTGCAAAGCGGCTTACTGGTGGGTGAAAAGCTCATCCGCAACAAGGGGGCCATGGTGGTGGCAAAGAAGGGCGAAGGAGAGGTTGTGCTATACGGTTTCGGCGTTCAGCGTCGAGGCCAGACACATGGGACCTACAAACTGCTCTTTAACGCTCTGTTACAGTAGCCGTACACAAACCCACCCCCTGCCGGGAGCTTAGCTCGGCAGGGGGTGGGTTTGTGCCTTACCGGACTACTTGTTCAGCCGGGACAAGACCTGTTCCACAATATTGGCTGCACGCAGCTTGTAGTGATCCATCAACTCATCCGGTTCACCGGATTGGCCAAAAATATCGTCCACACCTATGCTCAGTAAGTCAGGTTTGACCGGCATCTGCATCAACTGTTCCGCCACCAGACTGCCTAGACCACCTGCCAGCAGGTGCTCCTCTGCGGTGACGACTAGGCGGGACGTAGCCGCCAGTTTGAGAGCGTCGAGGTCAAAGGGCTTAATGGAGGCCATGTTGATCACTCTACAGCCAATCCCCCGCGATTCCAACTCCCTGGCAGCCTGTAGCGCCTCTGAGACCATGACGCCGCAGGCGATTATGCTGACATCATCCCCTCCGGCAAATACATGGGCTTTGCCCGGCACAAAAACATAGTCATCGGGAAGCACGTGGGGCACACTGTGCCTGCCCAGCCTCACGTAGACAGGCCCCTCGGCATCCGCTGCGGCCATTATCATGGAATAAGCCTCAATGCCATCAGCCGGCACCCAAACCTGCATGTTGGGCAACACCCTGGTGATGGCAATGTCCTCAATGGCCTGGTGCGAACCACCGTCGGCGCCCACCGTTATTCCGGCATGGGTAGCCGCAATGACGATCGGGATGTTGGCGTAAGCGGCATCGTTGCGAACCTGTTCGAAAGCCCGACCTNNCCTACGGCGAACATGGCGAAGGTACTGGCAAATGGTTTCAGCCCCGTTAGAGCCAGCCCGCAGGCCGTGCTGATCAAATCCTGTTCCGAAATACCAACATTGAAAAATCGATCGGGGTATTTCCCGGCGAAGTGGGTGGTCATGGTGGACTTGCTGAGATCTGCATCCAGAACCACCACATCGGAGCGCGTTTCGCCCAGAGCCAGCAGAGCCCTGCCGTAAGCTTCTCTGGTCGCTTCTTTCTTAGCCACGGCAATTCCCTCCCATGCTTTCGATATAGGCCTCAGCCTGTTCCCTGGTAGGCGCTTTGCCATGCCAGCCCGCTACATTCTCCATATAGTCCACACCTTTGCCTTTAACCGTACGAGCCACTATAACCCGGGGTCTATCCGTGCGCACCCTGGTAAAAGCCTCGGCTATTTCGCGGAAGCTGTGCCCGTCAATGTTCACCACTTCCCAGCCAAATGCGGCGAACTTCTCGTCGATAGGTGCCACGCCCATGATCTCGTCCACATGACCGTCGATCTGCAGATTGTTGAAGTCCACAAAGGCTGTCAGGTTGTTTAACCTGAAATGCGCCGCAGTCATCGCCGCTTCCCAGACCTGGCCTTCCTGTAGTTCACCATCCCCCATGATGGCCACGACTTTGCTGTCTATGCCTTGAAGCCGCAGCCCCAGGGCCATGCCGTTAGCCACAGAAAGTCCATGTCCCAGCGACCCTGTGGACATCTCGACGCCGGGCAGCTTCTTCATGTCCGGATGACCCTGAAGCCTTGACCCCAGCTTGCGCAAGGTGAGCAGTTCTTCCATGGGGAGGAACCCTTTCATGGCCAGGATGGTGTAGAGAGCCGGGGCGCCGTGGCCCTTGGTAAGTACTACCCTGTCGCGCCGGTCGTTCCATTCTTCACCCGGACCCACAGAGAGCCCCGCGTAGTACAGCCAGACCATGATTTCCACCAAAGACAATGACCCACCTGGGTGTCCGGAGCCTGCCTCGGCAATGCCCTTCATGATCCAGGCGCGCATGGTGCGGGCCTTTTCTTCCAGCATTGAAATATCCATTCCCTCTACCTCCCCAATCTTGTCCGTTGCTTCAAAACCGCCAATACAAACTTCGGCAACGCCCACATTCGCCAGAAACGCTTCGGCTCCTTGAGCAGCCGATAAAACCACTCCAGACCGGCCCGCTGCATCCACGGTGGCGCTCGTCTGGTCACGCCGGCAATTACGTCGAAACTTCCGCCCACACCCATGGCTGGACAGGGCAGTTGTGATCTGTGCCGACTGATCCAGTATTCCTGTCGCGGACCCATGGCTACTGCCAGGAAATCTGGCTGAGTTTCCTTTATTCTCTGGACCACTGAATCAGCGTCTGATTCGGCGAAAAACCCGTGACTTATGCCGGCTATCTGCAAACCGGGGTACAGGCTGAGCAGCTCTGCCGCAGCCTTCTCCGCCACACCGGGGGACGAGCCCAGCAAGAAAATGNNGGCCAGCCTTTGGCAAACGCCGTGCAACAGCTCCACTCCGCTGACCCTCTCTGGGACAGGTTGACCAAGCAGTCTGGTAGCCAGAACAACACCCATGCCGTCGGCAGTTATCATTTCACATTTCCTGAGAATGTCGCCCAGCTCATGCTGTCGACTAGCGGCGTACAGGATTTCCGCATTGGCTGTCACTATCTGCCCCTGGGCCATGTTCATAATGGCGTCCAGGCAAGACTCTGTGTCCAGACGGGCCACACCAAAGCCTAAGACATTGGTCACGGGAATCATCTGCGTTGCTCCCATTTGTGGAGCGCCAGATGAACAGACTCAGCCGCGCGCTCGCAAAGCAGGGGGACCGCCTCTGCCAGTCGCGCTTCCTGAATTTCGCGAGAGTGGTATTCCCGGTGCAATATGTCCAGCAGTGTCTGGTAACGGAAGTCCTGGCTCCAGGGGCATTGCGCAGGGCTCAAGCCCAACTGAGCAAAGAAACTGCCTACCTTAGGGTCGTAAGTCAGCCCGACTATGGGGGTACCCACTCCGGCGGCGAGGATAGCCGAATGCAGCCTCATGGCGACCACTAGTTCTGCGCTGGCCAACAGCTGGCGCACCTCGTCCAGGGTGAGTGGGCCGCTCACTGCCGTGCCTCCGGTAAGCTTGGCCATCCTGTCGCTGACTTCGCAGTCCTCTGGGTACTGGAAGGGCACAAAGACCAGTTGCAGTTCGTTGCGTTTGGCGAAATGGGCCAGGCAAGCCGCCAGGTCCTTCTCCATGTCTTCCATTTCTGATATGCGGCGTAACGAAACCACAACACGCCTCGGCACCTTCTCTGCCTGTACCGGTGGCAGGAGCAAAGCGGTATCGGCCACCAGACGGGGTTTCAGAAACGCCGGGATATGCGCGAAAGACTCCGGATCACGCAAGGTGACCAAGTCTGCACACAGGGGTACCAGCAAACTGACCATGACCTTTGCCAGCCCGGTGTTGAGCGGTCCCACCCCCTGGGCGTGGAACACCACGCGGCAACCTTTCAGTCGTGCGGCGAAAGCACGCATTAGCCAAAACGGCACCACGCGGCGCTCGCCATCCTGAAGGAGGCTCCCTCCGCCGAGCAGAAACAAATCACCGCGGTGCAAGCGGGCATAAAAATCCCGAAGTCCGGATAACCCAGGCAAAACCGGGAAGGCTTGCACCCCGTGGCGAGCGAGAGTATCTTCCGGATTCCAGGAAAACACAGTCACGTCGCGCCTGCCCTCTGTCTCGAGCTGGAGCAAAGTCCCCGCAAGTATTGCTTCATCCCCCATGTTGCCGCAACCCACAAAGCCCATAATGACAATTTTAGCCAAAAAGATCACCCCCAATGTGGTGTTCTATCTCATCGAGTCGCGCGTCCCAGGAAGCCGCTCGGGCCACTGACTGCCTGCGTGTTGACATTTCGGCAGGCTCGTCGAGAGACATAATAACCCCTTCACGAAATTCATCGGGAGTACTAACCACGTATACCAGCGGCGAGAACTTGACTAGCTCCGGCAGCGGCGTAACAATTGTGGGCTTTCCGGCTGAGAAATACTCATAAAGTTTGATGGGGTTAACAGCCTCGGTCAGTGCACTCACTTTAAAGGGTATCATGACAACGTCAAATTGCGCCAGAATTTCCGGAAGCTCAGCATATGGCTTCAATCCGAGAAACTCGACATTGTCAGGAGTTCCCGTTACATCGGCCCCCGGTTCAACTGGTCCCACCATAACAAATCGGGCTTCAGGCATCAATCGGGCAGTCGCAAAAACCAGCCGCAAATCCAGCCACGGGCCAATGCCGCCGTAGAAACCAACCCTGAGGATATCGTCCGTTGACTTTATGGCAGCGGAGCAGAAGTGCCCGTAGTCCGCGCCATTTGGGACGAGATGAACATCAGGGCGTATGCGCTGGCAGCGGCTCAGGAGCCTGCTGGCTGTGGCAAACACTGCTTGGGCTCTGCGGATAAGTGCATCCTCCATGGATATCACTGTTTTGTCCCGGGACAAGCCTCCAAAGGCGGCATGGTCGTCTACACACTCATACAGAATAGGTGTATCGGCGGGCCAATCTGCAGTGCCAGGCAAATGGCTCCAGACGATATCCTCGGACCAGCCCATATCCGAAAGCGCTGCCGCAATCTCGGCATAGAGCCGCCGCTGGTTAAAACGGTTGACGTAGCGAGTCAAATTTGCTCCCGGCAATCTGGGGCCAGGAGTGTACACCGCCATGCTGTCGGTCAGCATGCGCACCCGCTCCCTCTGCCACCAGCCGGCCAAAAGCTCAGGACGCCTTATTGGCGACAGATATGTCCAGGGTGGTTCAACAAAGAATATTCGAGCGCCTCTCATCGCCAGGCGACGACATAGTTGCTGCGGCCGTGCATACAGGCCGTCCCAGGGTACAGCGCTAAAGAAGATGACCGTCTTATCGGCAAACATAGCCTAGCTCCTCGTAGCACCGCAGGGTCTCGCTGACCATTTTCTCGGCGGTCCCCCGGCTCTCATACCAGTGGCGCCCAGCTGCCCTCATGCGACCGGACAGATCGGCGTCCTCAATGACACGTTGGATGGCATCAGCCAAGGCTTTGCTATCCTCTGCCGGCACCAGCAGGCCGTTACTTTCATGTGTGATTATCTCCGGGACTCCGCCAACGGCGGTGCAAACCACAGGGACTTGCGCTGCCATCGCCTCCAGCAGCACAATAGGCTGCCCCTCACTGCGGGACGCCAGAACCAGGACGTCTGCAGTCGCCAGCAACCCACAGGCCTGGTGGACATAGCCCATAAAGTCCACCCGATCAGCAATCCCCAAATGATCCGTCAGGTCACGCAAATCTCTGGCGTCCGGGCCATCGCCGATGAGCATCAGTCTAAAGCGCAAGCCTCGTTCTGCCAGCAAGGACATGGCCTTGAGGAGAACATCAAAACCCTTGATATGTGTGAATCGGCCCACGGAGCAGACCAGGGCGCCGTTTCTCTCTGGCGGAGCCTGGACCTCAGGCGTTGCTTGGCATTCGCCGATTCCGTTGGGTATTACTGTGATGCGGTCCCAGGGCACGCCGTGACTGTGCAGCTCTCTGGCTATGGGTGAGGAAACGGCGATGAACCTTCGCGTCGCGCCCCTTGTCAGCCTGTCGGCCAGAGAAAAAACCGCAACCTTCCACCGCTCCTCGTGATCAAGCCGGGCGTGACTGTGTACCGTTGTCACAACGCCGTTGCTTCCAGACAACAATGAAGCCAGGCGACCATAAAAACTGGCCCTGCCGCCGTGGGTATGGATTAGGGCGGGTTGATAACGGATGAGAAAGTCACGCAAATCCACAATCAGGCCCGGCGAAACCAGTCGGTCTCTGCTCAGACGGTGAACCGGCACCCCGGCCTCCTCACACTCACGCGCCAACACCCCGTCAGAGAAGACCAGTAGCTCTGCCTCACAACCTATTTTGCGAAGCCCGGGCAAGAGTGTCACCAGATGGCTTTTGCCGCCGCCGAGATCCCCTCCGCCATTTATGTGTAGTACCTTGCTCATGGGGTAGCCCTGTAAGCCGCGATTGACCGGACAACGTAGCTTGTGACTACCACGGCCAGGAGACCTAGCAGCGTGCCAATCCACATCCCGTGGGTCGTGCGCAGCAGCGAAAGCGCCAGGGGAGTGCGCAGATGAAGAAATGTATTCACAATAGACACATGCCCCACAGCTGCTAATAAAACACCAGCTCCGTGGACTGCGGAAGGAACTCTTTCGCGCCAGTACAAACTAAGCATCAGCGCCGGGTGAGCCAACAACTCCTTAAACCGGGGTCGCACCACAAAGGCTTTCTCCAGTAATGTCCTGACGCCGGCCTCAATGCGAGAGATACTGTCCACGTCTCCCGAGCGATACAGGTAGACGGCCACCACCGCTACGGCAGAAAAAGCAAAGAGGATGCGCAACGAAGGGCTAACCTTTTTGAGAAGTCTCAATCCGTCACGCCCAACAGTTTTCAGTGCGAGGTAAGCCGCCATAATGAGCAACGGTACGGTATACTGCATTTTGACGCCGCGGAAGATATTGTACTCCATGAAAAAGTCCGTATCACTCAACACTGAGGCGACCAATAGAGCTGAGGCAACCGTAATAAGATTCACGGACAAAAAAGCCACAAACCAGTGGAGACGCTTTGATCGTTGCCCCTGCGTCCACAGCAGGCCAAGCACACTGGCGGATATTGCACCCGCCAGAGCGCCAGCTAGCCGAAGCGGCAAGCTGAAGTAGCTGACGAAAGACATCATTGTTACTAGAGCGACGCAACCGAGCGCAATATTCAGCATAAGAACAGGCAGTCCCAATACTGCTCCAGTGAGAACTGCCAGCAGTAGGGTCGCGGCCAACAGTACCGCCGTCACCGCCCGCGGCGGGAAGAATATGGCCATCGGTTCGGCCCGGCCGGTCTGGAACCCTGCCTCCGACAAAGCCGCCACTACGCCAGACACGTATTCCGTATTCTTAGCCATACCCCCGTCAAAATAGGGCAGAGCATAAATGGCTCTGGTGTTGTACTCCCTGATGTTCACTAGCCATCTCTGAATCATGCTTTCCGGATAGTATTCCGGTGCGTCTGTCTCAATGCGGGAGACGCGGTAGGTCCTCACCGCGGGATATCGCATACTGATCAGTTCGTCGTGAATAGGCGAAGGCAGGTAGCCGCGAAAGGTGTCATTTCTTTGGATCAGGAACAAGAGCGTGTCACTCAGATCCAGTACATCAAGAAAAACTCGCGTGGTATCGCTATTGCGAAAGGCCACCCCCGCCACGTCGGACAAATCATAAAGACCGGGCACTGAATCTGCAGGCATCGGATCGTCATCAAAAAGCAGCATCAAAGCGAGGCCTGTACGCCTCGCCATTTCTCTTAACTCCAACTTGCCGTAAGGAACGACCACGCCAAACAGCCCTGCATCACGCAGGGCCGCAAAGTATTCCTCTGGCTCGACTTCCAGAAGCTTTGCATGAGCCAGTATGTCTGGCCCGTCCATGAGAAAGGAGACTGTGCGGTTATTGCGCTCGGCCGCATGACGGGCTATGGAAACATAAGACGCACAGCACAGAACCAGGATCAGCGAAAGCGCAAGAAGACGCTTGTGCATTTTTGGGCCTCCCTACTCAAGTGTTGATCCTACTCCAGAGCTCTGGCGACGAGCACCAGTTGCCCCGCCTCCAGGCGCACTTCGCTAAGTTCCAGCGGCACGGGGGCCTCGGACAAATCTATGTAGAACTCGCTCCCCATAAATGCCAGGTTAGCCAGCGCCACAGGGACGGATATCCCCTGCAGTTCCACGGTTCTTACCTCAAAATGCACTTTATCGCCCTCCACCGCCGACAACCCACCCCGTATCTCGGCATCGAGCTGAGCGTTGAGGATGTCGGCTTTCCCCGAGACGAGAAGTTCGTCTGGATTGATGAGGACCTGCCAGCCTTCCAGCAAAGGAATCTGGGCCCACAAATAGCGAGTTAGTTCGGCTTCGCTGATGACTATAGTAATATACATTTCACCAGGCTCGATGAACTCCAGTTCCTGATTAAAGAGCAGTTTGCGCAAGTTAACACTTACATGTTCCAGCGCAACGCGGTATTCCCGGGCCACAATCCCGCCGAGGGGCACGTCGTTGGTGACGATGGTCAACGAGTCAAATCTCCCCAGTAGCAGGCGCAGTGAAGGATACGCCTCCAGATCTACGGCCGCACTCACGCCGAGAATCCGGTCAAAGCCCAGCTCTATTCCGCGGGATATCAGGTGTGGCGCAGCAAAGCCGGCTGCCACCACCAGGATGACCAGGACTAATAGCGCTATCCCCAGTTTTTTCACGTCGCCATCTCCTTTCGTAGCCAGGGCAGGGTGACTACGACCCTCTCTTTGTCGCCTGTTGCCTCAACATTGCGTCGATAAAGCGATCAATGTCGCCATCCATAACCGCTTGCACATTCCCTGTTTCCACCAGTGTGCGGTGGTCTTTAACCATGCTGTATGGATGTATTACGTAGGAACGTATCTGGTTTCCCCAGGCATTTTCCCCCACATCACCGCGTATTTCGTCTAACGCCCGTTGTTGTTC
>DDWC01000081.1 GCA_002345475.1 Firmicutes bacterium UBA2296 | reverse complement strand
TCAACGCAGGGCGCCCGTTTCCCTCCCCGGCCAGTGGTGACTGTGTCCCCGGCTGTGGTATCAGTGATGGGTGCCCAATCCCCCCATCAGGTACTATCAGGCCGTATCAGGACCCATCAGGCTGCCGCAGTCTAAGCAAAAAACATAAATCATAAAACATAGGGGGTAGAATACTTGGCCGCAGGAAGAAAGCCACTAGAGTTTGTGTTTTTTGATTTTTGTTTGCAGTTTGCTGCCATAGCCTCAAGCGACAGGCGGCAGGCAAACTGCTATAATCCAAGGGAGATAAGGAAAGGCAGGGACTTATTGTGCAAGATTTGCTGCGACGCCTGATACGTGACAACCGTGAACTGACCGAGAGGGGCAATGTCGCCCGATATATACCCCAGCTCTCAAAAGCCGATCCGGCTACGCTGGGAGTAGCCGTGTGCGACCTGGAGGGCGCCTTTGCCACGGCGGGAGACACGTCTACCAGATTCACGCTACAGAGCGTGTCCAAGCCCTTTGCGCTGGCGCTGGCTTTGATGGACAACGGACCTGAGGAGGTGTTTAACCATATCGGCATGGAGCCCACGGGAGACTCTTTCAATTCCCTGACCAAGCTGGAGACATTTTCGTCGCTGAAGCCGGTAAATCCTCTAGTGAACGCCGGCGCCATTACGACCACAGCTCTAATCAAGGGGAACTCACAGTCGGATAAATTCAGACGTCTGATGGGTTTTGTGCGGGAACTGGCAGGTGAGGAGTATGTCGGCTTTGACGAGGACGTTTATCTCTCCGAGAGGGAAACCGGCGACCGCAATCGCTCTATCGCCTATTTTCTGCGGGATATCGGCGCGCTGCACGAAAGCGTGGAGGATACGCTTGACCTTTACTTCAGGCAGTGCTCCATTGAAGTGGATTGCCGCAGCCTGGCCAAGATGGCAACAGCCCTCGCCGCCTTGGGCGAGGGCCTGATACCTGTAGAGTATAGGCGCATAATTCGCACCTTCATGTTTACCTGCGGTATGTACGACGCATCGGGAGAGTTTGCCATTAAGGCAGGAATCCCTGCCAAGAGCGGTGTTTCCGGAGGCATAATGGCCGTAATCCCGGGACAATACGGAATCGCCACTTTGGGGCCGTCCCTGGACGCCAAAGGCAACAGCGTAGCCGGCATCGCTGTGCTGGCCGACTTGAGCCGCGAGCTGAACTTGTATGTCTTTTAGGAAACGATGTNNAGTTTGTGGAGCCGACGAAAAACGAGACCGCAATCAGCATTCAGCAATCGGCAATCGGCAATCAGCATTCAGCAATCAGCAATCGGCGAACAGTTGACGGGGAAAGTGGCTCTTAGCTCTTGGTGTCCAGGTATTTGAGTAACCTCCTTTCGGATAGGNNGAGTGTTACCTATGTTTTGACACTAGAGTGTTACCTACGTCTTGACCGTTCTTCTGCCAATGGAGACTAGCGCCCAGGGCCTGATGCCAAGGGCCTACCCCCACAAGCGACTAGCGACTAGCGGCAACCAGCACTTCTCCAGGTGCCATACCCGTGTGTTCGCCGGCGTCGACCACTAGTTGGCCGTTGACCACCACATAGGGGATGCCTTGGGGATAGGAGTGGGGATTGGCAAAGGTGGCTGTCTCGTGCACGGTAGTGGGGTCAAAGAGAACAAGGTCCGCCTTGAAGCCAGGGCGAATCAGGCCACGATTCCACAGCCCCCAACGAGCGGCCGGCAGGCCGGTCATTTTGTATACCGCCTGCTCCAGAGTTAACACACGACGTTCGCGGACGTACTTTTCCAGAACACGCGGGAAAGTACCGTAGGACCTGGGGTGGGGCTTACCCTCGGCAAGCACTCCGTATGTGGCTCGGGCCCCGGCGTCGCTGCCTATCATCACTGCGGGATGGGAAAGGACTAGCTCGACATCTTCCTCGCACATGGCAAAGCGCACCATGCCTACGTTAAAGTCTTCATCCAGCAGGAGGTCCAGGCTGGCTTCCAGAGGGGTCTTACCCATAATCTCACCAATCTCCTGCGCTGTCATGCCTTCGTAGCGCTTGTTCTCCTGCTTTTGACAGGAGGCGATGAGAAGCCAGTCCCAACGTTTTTCAGTGGCTTCGATCTCTTCGCGGATCTTCGGCCCTGTGATCGGGTCCAGAAGACGCTCTCGCATGGCCAACTTGCCGCCCGAATGAGCCCACTGGGGAATGATTACCTTGAGTCCGGTGGCAGTGGCGATGTAGGTNNCGGGCGGCGTCGATGATCTCAAGAGAATCCTTGACAAGACCCCAGTTGGCTTCTCCGCACACTTTGTGGTGAGAGATCTGCACAGGAATATTAGCTTCCCGCCCGACAGCTATGCTCTCACGCACCGAAGCCAGCAAGTCGGCGCCTTCGTCCCGCATATGAGTGGCGTAAAATCCGCCGTGTCGGGCGACTATTTTGGCCATGGCCACTATTTCCTTGTGATCTGCGTAGGAACCCGGCGGATAGATCAGTCCTGTGGTAAAACCGCGGGCACCCGCAAGCATGCACTCTTCAGCCAGTTCACACATTGCGGCGAGTTCCTGCTCCGGGGCTGGCCGGTTTTCATAACCCATGACGGCGGCGCGGATATTACCATGCCCCACCAGCGGCACCACGTTTAACGAGACTCCCCTGCTGCGCAGGAGATCGAGGTATTCGGCGAAACTCTCAAAACCATCTTCGTCTTCTCCGGATCCTTCGACCCGGGGCGCGGCTGAAGCCCCGCACTGGCCGATTACTTCGGTGGTTACCCCCTGACGCACTTTGCTTTCGGCATTGCGATTCTTAAGCAGGGGGTCGTCGCTGTGGGAATGGGAATCGATGAATCCCGGACTCAAGACGAGACCTGAGGCGTCGATAGTCCGCCTGGCCTCTCCTGTGACCTTGCCCACAGAGGTAATCAGCCCATTGTCCACGGCTACGTCCGCCTTGAACCAGGGAGCACCGCTCCCGTCGATTATTCGGGCGTTCTTGATCAGCAAATCGTGCATTTCCATCACTCCTTCTGCAGTCATATTCGACTACCGAAACAAAATTCCTGCCGTGGAGGTGTCACCGTTGAGCTTTCCCCCCAGTCGAATCAAACGAGTCGTCAGCGTGGAGTTCCATGCGCCCAGTAACACCTTCGCGATCTTCCTGCGTGAGAATGATCGAGTGGTCATGCAGCGCAGCAAAACGTCTCATTGTTTTGTCGCCGACAGTCCTAATCTGGTGTTTGGCTTTGGCGAGCCGGCGATTCTGTCGGGTGGGCTTCCTCTTCGCTACATGTGGTCTTTTCAGGATTTCGCCGAGTACCGCAAAGCTGTGAGAGAAGCGCAGAACAGGGCCCGAGAAATGTATGGCGAGGCGGCCAACGACCACCTTTGGCAGAGGAACCCTGTGGACGGGTTTCTCATTCAACAGGGCATCAGACTTTTCGCCGACATGCACCCTGAAGAACTGAAGGTAGTAGCTATAGACCTTGAGACCTTCACTGGAGGCGACAAGCTCTTCCCCGATGCCAAAGACAAGGACGACAGGATCATCGTGGCGAGTCTGGCCGACAACCGCGGCAAGAGCTTTGTGTTGGGTGGCAAGGACTGGTCAGAGAAAGACATAATAGGCCGGCTTTGTGCGATTGTCACCGAAGAAGACTATGACGTCATTTGTGGACACAATCTGTTGGGATTTGACCTGCCCTACCTGCATGAAAGAGCCGTTCAACTGGGCCTTCCCCTGCCACTGGGCCGAGACGGCAGCGGATTGCGGGTCGGCCCTACCCGGGCCAGACGCATGTTGAGCGACAATGAGTACTTCGCCTTCGGCCGACACCTGGTCGACACCCTGCCGCTACTTATGAGCTGGGACATCACCAGCCGCAGCCTCAGCAACTGGCAACTGAAGAACGCGGTTGTGGAGCTGGGTCTCAGCGAAGATGACCGCCGGGACTTCGCCCGGGAGAATATCAGCGCCATGTGGCTGGAGTGTCCGGAAGAAGTACTGGCATATGGCGAAGCGGACGCCAGAGATGCCCTGGCTCTGTATCAGTTTCTCTGTCCACCGGAGTTTTACCAGACCCAGTTGCTTCCCCTGCCCTTTCAGCAGACGGTAATCACCGGCACGGGTACCAAAGTGGACCTGTTGCTTCAGGCAGGGTATCTGTCCACCGGACACGGTCTGCCGGTACGCGGTGCTCTGTCCGGTGGACGAGGAGTGGGTGGGCTTACAGAGGCTCTGAGCCTGGGCATGCACAGTCGCGTCTACAAAGTCGATGTGGCCAGCCTGTACCCGAGCATTTGTCTCTCCTACGGCATTAAACCGCGGACAGATGAACTGGGTCTCTTTCTCACCACCCTGCGAGAACTGAGAGACCGCAGGTTGGAATCCAAAGCACTGCTCAGGGAGTTGCCACGGGAGAGCCTGGAATACAGATCCACTGATGCTCTGCAGAACAGCTTCAAAGTGCTTATCAACAGCTTCTACGGTATGCTGGGAACGGCGGGCCTCTATTTTTGCGACAGCGAGGCTGCCTCCCGCATCACCGAGGCGGGCCAGTCCATTCTGCTTAAGATGGTAGACAACATACGGGCAGCGGGAGGTTTGGCCATTGAGATAGACACCGACGGCATCTTTCTCACCTGGCCCACCGCCGACACTGATCCCCAGGAGATAGTGGACAGCGTCAGCCAAGGGCTTGACCAGGGGATAAAAGTGGAGTTTGACGGTTACTACGACCACATGTATTCCTACGCTTCAAAGAACTACATGCTGCGCACCGGACAGGCCACGGTAAAGAAGGGCGTAGTCTTTCGCTCCAGGCGTTTAACCGGTTTTCAGAACGAGTTTATCGAAAGGGCATTTGCGCTGCTGTGTCAGGAGGATACCTGTGGCGCGTCACAGCTCTACCATGAACTGCGTCAGAGAATAGAAGCCAGCCGGCTGGAGCTTAACGACATCGTCACAACTCATCCGGTGGAAAAACCTTGGGATGATTACGGCAAAGTGCGCCAGAAAAACAAGAATAAGTTCCTGGACCTGGTCTACTGGCGCCAGGACCGCGAGCGCTGGAGCATCAGATCCCGCATAGCCTACTACCATTCTTCCGGTGGCCCGGACGGAGTCAGGCTGGCCGAGGAGTTCAGCCAGGACCCGGACAAGCATTTCTACCTTGAGCTGCTGCGAAAGACTGCCGAGAAATTCATCTATGCCCTGCCGCCGGATGCGTGGGCGCGAGTGTTCAGCGACGAACCCTGTCGTGAGCAGCTGAGAACCTGGAACTTTTCTCCCGCTGAACGTCCAAACATTATGGCTGACTACCAACGGGTGCTGAGGGGGGACCACCGCATAAGGCTGTTTTGAAAAGACATAAGACTGATGATTACACCTCAAGAAATAAATTTCTTTCGTCCTCTTGCGCTATGGCCCTGCGCGTTGTAGTATGTACGAGTGCGCATTGCGCGGGAGAGGATGTAGACGAAATGACCGCTCTGGTACTGACTTTTAACGATCATAACTGCATGGAACAGGCTCAGTCAGCCGCCACCAGCCGCGGCCTTGATTGCCATGCCTTCCCAGAGGGTCTGATGAAGCGTGGCAGCAACAGTTTCTACCGACGCTGGCTGACCAGGCGCCTCCCCGGCGTGCTCCCCTATCCATCAGTGATGGTTGTTCCGCTAATGGAACTGGCCAAATCGGATAACGCTCCCAGTTTGCTCTTTGACCTGGCGTTATCAGTATCCAGGCCCGAAGACGTAACGGGATATGTGATTTCGGATTGAGGCAGCAGTAGCATAGGTAGAATAGTGAACGGACCCTATCAGCGATGAAGGGGTCCGTTTTTTTGCGAGAATTGAGGCGAGGAATACCGACCGCAGATACCACTGGCGTGGGACACAGTTACCACAGTGGGAACGAGGAGAACGATCGCTTGGCTTGTGGTTTTTGCTTTTGAGTTTTTGTTTAAACTACGACAACCTGATAGAGACTGATGAAGCTGATAGGGCGCTGATTAGGAGAAAGCCGCCAGCCGCCAGCTGCCAGCTTCCAGCGAACATGCAAAACAGGCGACTAGGACCAGGGACATCTGTACCAACCACAGGCACCACTGACGAGGACACGGGTACCACAGTAGCGATGATTGCGCCGTGATTTTTTGTCGCCTGTCGCTTGTCGCTGTTTGCTGGGTGCTGAGTGCGGAATGCTATCCACCGCTTCGCCTGCTCCGTCTTGCGGGATGCACTTCGACTGGCCGCGCTGGGTGGCTCTGTCAGAGAGGAGTGCGTAGATAATCGGTACGGGTTCAGGAGCTTGCAGACTCGTGTCAAGACATGGGTGCACTGTGAACCTCCGCATCATCCGCCCTCGTACTGACTGCGTTAGCTGAGCTACCATTGAAAGACGTAAGTATAATGCCCCCCTGATGACTCATGATAGAAACCGCTGACCGTGATTGACACAGGGTTTATCGAGAAGTTGAGGCCAAATGGGTAGATCTGATGATAATACTTGCCGAGCAGAGGAAGTTGATCCCAACCCGTCTTCCCTGATGTGGGGCTCTGTACTATGGCGCTTGACCAGCCGGAGTGCCATTCGCTCTGGTAATACTCTCCATTTTGATAAAAGGCGGATAGAATGTCATGGTGGGCGGTGTAGCCGTAGATGCTGTCAGTAGTATATGTTTGATTTAGGAATGTTCTCGACGCGTCTGTGTTATGTGCCGTATAACTACTTTGGACGCTGCCAGTAAGAGCCCACTCAACACCCCAGGCCAGAGCCACATGGTCGGTGAAGCAAAAGGAGGGGGCGAAGTACCAGCCCCAACTGTAGGTTACTCGATAATAGCGAAAGCCGGGAGCTCCGCTAACTTGTGATACGATGAAACTAGCCATGTAGTTAGGTATTATCGCCTGGATTGTGTAATCGCCTAACACCTGGGGCTCATGTAAATATCCTTCGTAAGTATAGGCGGACACGAATTCTGCTCCCTCTGAGACCAGCAGTTCCTTGAGACCGTTATCCATGGTGGCGATAACTTCTTCGGGATACCCGCTGGAACTCAGTTGTTCATCGAGCGTCATACCTGTCGACTCCGCAAAAACCAACGTCGCAGGAGCGCTAGCGTGCGCCAGCACAAGTACAAAGAGGAGCAGGGTAGCGAAATTTTTCAATACTCTCATCTCCTTAAGTGTGTGATTTACGATCCTATCCCTTTGCGCCCTGTAGGTACTCACCGACCTTTCCGAGCGATAGACACTGATTGACATGGAAAGAAGTTCATTGCACCAATGCCATCTATCTACATTTTTACTAGCATGGTATAATCAAAGTACATATCCCTTATGAAAGGATGATGGTGACTGTGACTCCTAGTTTGAACCGGACAGTGGTTGTTGGAGCGATATTAACCATTGTGATTGCAGGCACTTGGCTTACTTGGTCCATGCAGCGTCCTCATATTTCCTTGGTCAAACCAACTCTGGATGACGCAACTAGCCGAGGTATCATAAGCCCAGATGCCCTCTCTAAATTTCGGATAAACCGCCGGTTACCGGAAGGTACTATAGTAACAATATGGGAAGAAACATACGAGCAAGGTTCCCAGGAGGATGATTCCTTGGTCTACGAAGTAACGCTGACCGCTAGCGCGCGAGGCCTGCATTTCTATGTTTGGCGCAGCGTAGACAGACTGCATACCGACCTCGACGGTTACCCCGGTGCAAGCTCCAGGCATGCTTACCCACTAGATAGGTGGTTCTCGAGTAACGACTCAGGTCTCGCAGGCACTGGCGCGATTGGAAACCCTTATGAAGGGCCAATGGTGATTAGCTATCTTGCCAGGGGGCTAAACGACGTAATCACAGAGAATCTGCCAACTCTCCTCAGCCCCCCGATCGCAACTGATGCGCAGCAAGCGTTAATCGAGCTCGCCGACTTTGTCTATCTGCTAAAGCTCCATATCGTATTGCCGAAGTAGCCTCAAACTAGTGGTGGGATCCAGCTCATTCCCATCCTTTGCCTGTATTCTATACCCCCCCCATTAACATTGTCAACCCCCATAAATGATTAATTGCGTATTTATACCATTATTATCCTTGTTCGGTATCTGAGCTATTTATCGGCACGAGAAAGCGGACCCTTCCATTGCCTGGGGGGGTCCGCTCTGTGTTTGGCTACGTCGATTCAAATACAACAGACGGGTCTCTTGTCGCCTGTCGCTTGTCACTTGTGGGGCTAGGCCCTAGGCGTCAGGCCCTTTTCGCTAGTCTCTATAGGAAGACTTGAGGGATTAGACGACAGCCTACGAGCCTCAAGTCTAATGTCTATCGTCTATTGGCTGTTGGAGGTTGTCCGTTGTCTGTTGGCTGTCTAACGTCGAATGTCTAATGTCTAACGTCTACTGTCTATTCTCAAAACTGCCCACCAGACTAACCTTGGGAGCGACCTCGCTTGAAGCGATAAATAAGGAGGATCACGATAGCTATCGGCAAGAACAACACCACACCGCTGACTATCATCTGAAAAACGTAGAGAGGCGTCCACATGGCTGCTCCTCCTTTCGTTGCTATACGTCTGTTGGCTGTTGGAGGTTGTCTGTTGGCTGTTGGCTGTTGGAGGCTGGCGCCTGGCAGCTTCCCCTAATGTCTACCGTCTTCCCACTGGCCCTAGCCCTCGCTCTCCGTCGGGCCTACGTGCAACGGACAACGAACAACTAAGAACGCCCCGATCCCCCACCGACTCGCCTAATGCTTCAACTGATGCAGCGGAGGCTCGGCCCCTTCGGGCAGTGGTGAAACGTAGGGGTCTCCTTCTTTTTGTTTGCGGAATAGGTCCCAGGCTTCCTGAATCAGGGAGTCATTTTGCAGCAGCTCGACTGTGGAGAGCGCCAGGACCTTGGCGGCGGTGAGCATGCCTTTTTCCCCCAAGGAGCTGTTCATCTGGGCTGTGGTCTGCCAGGAGTGCCACACGGTGCCGAAGCAGGCTGTGGCCACGTTGACGTTCAGCGTTGGTACTGCGTAGCCCACATCGCCCACATCGGTGGATCCGGAATCGTAATCGTTGTCCCGGGAGTCGAAGGGGCGGACCTTTGTGTCGAGGGGGGATTTCCACATGGTGGAATCGCTGTTCTTTCCGAATTCTTTCACCATATCCTGCCGGATGGAGGATAGTGTGGTTTTGTTGTAGTGTGCAAGAAACGAAGCGGCCAGCTCCTGATCCTTTTCATCCCATGCCGTAGGACCGATCTCTTCGAAGCAGACGCTGGCCAGTTGAGCCAGAATCTTGTTGGGCACGTAGTCGGAAAACGCCATGGTGATCTCGTAGTCCGTCTCTGTCTCCGTCATGAGT
>DDWC01000156.1 GCA_002345475.1 Firmicutes bacterium UBA2296 | reverse complement strand
TGTGCGGGGGGTCTGTGGTGGAGAGGCGCAGCAAGCGAGGCCGTGTGTTTTACGGGTGCAGCAATTATCCCGAGTGTAACTTCGTAGTTTGGAACAAGCCCTCGCGCAAGAAGTGTCCCGAATGCGGAAGCTTCACCACCGAAAAGAAGGCGAAAAACGGTAAGGCAGTACATACATGTGCCAACCCCCAGTGTGTTGTGCATGAACACAAGGAGAAGAAGCAATGACTTTGAACGTTATAGGCGGAGGCTTGGCCGGCTGTGAGGCTGCATGGCAGGCGGCGAGCCGGGGTGTCAAAGTTACTTTGTACGAAATGCGTCCAGAGCAGTCCACAGGCGCCCATCATGGCGGTCAGTTGGCTGAGCTGGTGTGTAGCAATTCCCTGCGTGCAGATTCAGTACTAAACGCCGTGGGTTTGCTGAAGCAGGAAATGCGCCTGCTGGGTTCACTTATCATTGGCGCGGCTGATAGAACACGGGTTCCCGCCGGCGGAGCACTCGCGGTGGATCGTGAAGCTTTCGCCAAAGCCGTGACCGAGCAAATAGAAGGGCATCCACTCATCACAGTTGTACGCGAGGAAGTGCACGCCGTGCCCGAAGGATACACAATCGTAGCCACAGGGCCTTTGACTTCAAGCTCACTGGCAGAGAACCTGCGCGCCAAACTGGGAGAGGATTACCTTGCCTTCTTTGACGCTGCCGCACCGATTATTACGCGGGACTCGGTAGACATGGAACTGGCCTATTTCGCTTCGCGCTACGACAAAGGTGACGCAGACTACCTCAACTGCCCAATGACGGAATCTCAGTACGAGGTTTTTTACCAGGAGCTGGTGCAGGCCAAACTGCAGGAGATCAAAGATCTTGACAAACTGGTGGTTTTCGAGGGCTGTATGCCGATAGAGACGATGGCGTCAAGGGGCCGCGATACAATGCGCTTTGGTCCATTGAAACCTGTTGGCCTCATCGACCCGCGCAACGGACAACGACCTTACGCCGTGGTTCAGCTTAGGCAGGACAACAGAGAAGGAACACTATTCAACATGGTTGGCTTCCAGACCCGACTTAAGTGGTCAGAACAGCAAAGGGTTTTCCGCCTCATTCCGGCCCTTGCCAGGGCCGAGTTTGTGCGTTTTGGCGTCATGCACAGGAATACATTCATCAATTCCCGTCGGTTACTCACTCCATCCCTTGAACTGCGCTCTGACCCCAGGCTGCTTTTTGCCGGGCAACTGACTGGCGTTGAGGGTTATGTTGAATCTGCGGCCTCAGGGTTGATAGCAGGTGTCAATGCCGCCTGCAAAATTTCCGGCCGTGCCCCATTGGTTTTCCCTGTGGAAACAGCGCACGGAGCTCTGATCAATTACATAACCGAGGATCAACCAGGGCCCTTTCAGCCAATGAATGTGACATTTGGATTGCTGCCCCCCCTCGATTGTCGGGTCAAGGATAAGCAACGGCGTAATCAGGGATACGCCGATAGGGCGATTGGCAAATTGACAGACTTTTTTAACAAAGCGGACCCCTGTTACTTGTTTAGCCCGGAGACAACATGATAAGATGCTAGTGGTGAGTGCAATTGTATGAGGATATTGACGCTTTTCTTTTCTCTCTGCGGGTGGAAAAAGGTGCTTCCGAGCATACGGTAAGTAGCTATGCGACAGATTTGAGACAGTTCGTGGATTTTCTCGGGGATCATATAGGGTGGGAGAGGGTGACTAAGGCCGAACTCAGGCGCTTCCTCTCCCATTTGAACCGTGCGGGGCTATCCCGTCGCACTGTATCTCGCAAGGTTTCTTGTCTGCGCTCGTTCTTTCGCTTTCAGGTGCGCGAAGGCACGTTGAGTGCCAACCCTGTGATGGCTATCGAGCTTCCCAAGCAGGGTAAGGCGCTGCCTATGTTCTTCTACCCTGAAGAAATGGCTGCTCTTCTGGCCAGTACTGACCCTGGCCCTCTTGGTGTGCGAGACAGAGCGATATTGGAGCTCTTATACGCCACAGGGTGCAGGGCGGCTGAGCTAATGTCTATTACCGTCGACGATATCAACTGGCAGCAGCAGTCTATCAGGGTAATTGGTAAAGGCAATAAAGAGCGCATCGTGTATTTTGGCGCAGGCGCGTACGAAGCGCTGGATCTGTACCTGAGAACAGGTCGCCCAGTTCTGTGTCAGGATGGCGGAGTGAAGGCTCTCTTTGTGAATTATCGGGGCACTGCGCTCAGTCAGCGCAGCTTAGGCAGGATTATCGATAAGTATGTGGATAAGGCTTCTCTCCACGAAGGGTTTTCGCCACATTCGTTGCGTCACAGTTTCGCCACGCATCTGTTAGACAATGGGGCAGATCTGAGGGCGGTTCAGGAGCTGCTCGGGCATAAGAACATATCCACAACGCAGATTTATACACATGTGACAAGCGACAGACTCAAGAAGGTTTATGAGTTAGCACATCCCAGAGCTTAGGGGGTTTTCATTTGCACGGAACAACTATTCTGGCGGTCAGGCGTGATGGCCATCGTGCTGCGATAGGGTCTGACGGGCAGGTAACTGTCGGGGGCAACATGATAGTAAAGAGTACGGCGCGCAAGATACGACGCCTGTACGGCGGACGCGTCATCATTGGCTTCGCCGGTGCTGTAGCTGACGCCTTTGTACTGTCAGATAAGTTTGAGTCGCATCTGGAGCAATCCGGAGGCCAATTGACCCGGGCAGCCGTCGAGACTGCCAAAGAGTGGCGGGCCGATCGCACGCTCAGGCGTCTTGAAGCCGAGATCATTGCCACTGACGGCAAGAGCATACTCCTGATTTCCGGAGGAGGCGAAGTTCTTGAACCCGATGATGGCGTTCTGTCCATTGGCTCCGGGTCCGGGTTTGCCCTGGCAGCCGCCAGGGCCTTGCTCAGGCATACGGAACTGGCTCCCGTGGACATCGTGCGTGCCGCTCTGGAACTGGCTGCCGAGATATGCGTATACACTAATGCCAGTATTGTTGTCGAAGAAATGGGGGACTTATAGTCATGTACCTGACTCCGGCCCAGATTGTGGCCGAGCTGGATAAGCACATAATTGGTCAGCGTGATGCCAAACGGGCAGTTGCGCTGGCTCTGCGCAACCGCTACCGACGCATGGCCCTTTCACCTGAAGAACGTGAGGAGGTCACACCAAAGAATATACTCCTTATAGGTCCTACCGGTGTGGGCAAGACGGAAATCGCTCGCAGGCTGGCAAAGCTGGCCGATGCTCCCTTCATAAAGGTTGAGGCCACAAAATACACCGAGGTAGGCTATGTAGGGCGCGATGTCGAGTCGATGATCAGGGACTTGGCCGAGGTAGGAATGAGAATGGTGCGCGAGTCAAAGCGGGACGCGGTTATGGACAAAGCGGAGGACAATGCCGAAAGAGCATTGCTTGAGTGTCTCTTACCGAAGCCTGCAACCAGTTCGTCGCCCTTCGGAATGCTGTTTGGGCAAGCTGATAAGTCAACTGAGATGCCTCCGGAACAGAGTGAACTGCGCGAACTGCTATGGCAGAAGTTGCGCAGAAGAGAACTTGAAGAGAGTGTCGTTGAGGTTGAAGTGAGTGAACGCGCAGGCGGCTCTCCCTTCGGCTTTTTGGCGGGAAGCGGCATGGAAGAGATGGGCGTCGGGTTGCAGGAAATGATGGGGTCCTTGCTGCCCCGCAAGACAAATCGCCAGAAACTGACTGTGGCTGATGCACGCAAGATTATCCTGCAGGATGAGGTTGAGAAACTTCTGGATGCAGAAGCGCTGCCTCAATCTGTGGTAGAATTGGTGGAACAGAGTGGCATTGTATTCTTTGATGAGCTTGACAAAGTGGCAGGCAAATCATCGGGGCAGGGCCCTGACGTTTCCCGCGAGGGCGTGCAGCGGGATATACTCCCCATAGTTGAGGGCAGCACCGTCAACACCAAGTATGGTCCCATCCGGACTGACCACATTCTCTTCATTGCCGCAGGCGCCTTCCACATCGCCAAGCCAAGTGATTTGATCCCTGAGCTTCAGGGTCGTTTCCCGGTGCGGGCCGAGCTTCGCAGCCTGACTGAAGGTGACCTGCGCAGGATTCTGCTAGAGCCCAAGGCATCCCTCGTCAGGCAGTATCAATCTCTCTTTCGCGCCGAGGGTGTGAGTCTTGAGTTTACCGATGAGGCTCTCGACGAGATCGCCGGTGCCGCGTACTCCATCAATACCCAGGGAGAGGACATAGGCGCACGCCGTCTGCAAACCGTGATGGAAAAAGTGCTGGAAGAGTACTCCTTTGTGGCCGGCAGTGAGGCCGAAGATGGTTCTGTGCGAGATAGTTTTGTCGTTAACGATGCTTATGTGAGGGAACGCCTGGCGCCCCTGATGAAGAACAGCGATCTGAGCAAGTTTATCCTTTAGTTCACAATATTTACACTGTAGGAGGTACTGTATGGCATTATTAGAGAACACGCGCAAACTCAACAGGGTGTTGCAGCAGTCGGCCGGAGAAGCTGTACGCTTCAGCGACCTGGCTCAGCTATTTGCCCAGGTTTTCACAGCAAACACTTACATACTTAACACCCGGGGCAAAATTCTTGGTTTCGCCCTCATCGATGACTACGAGTGCGACCTGCTTAAGAAGTACGTTAGAAGTGGCAAGTTCCCTGCCGATTACAACGATAAGCTTCTTGCCTTCACTGACACTAACATCAATTGCCGTGAAACCGAGAACTGTGTTTTTGACGACTCAGCCTGTCAGCACATGCATAAGCTGACAACCATCATCCCGGTTGTGGGCAGGGGAGAGAGGCTTGGCACGTTGCTGATCGCTCGATTCGCCGAACCCTTGGTTGAGGACGACATCGCTCTCGCCGAGTTTGGTGCCACTATTCTGGCAATGGAAATATTGCGTTCCAGAAGCGAAGCCGAGAATCAGGAGTCCCGCCAGAGGGCCATTGTGGTTAGCGCAGTGGAAGCCCTGTCCTTCTCGGAACTCGAGGCAGTGGAGCACATTATGCGCGAGCTGGGCAGCGAGCAGGAAGGCCTTCTGGTCGCCAGCAAGATAGCAGATCAGGCGGGGATAACCCGATCTGTAATAGTGAACGCTCTGCGCAAGCTGGAAAGCGCCGGTGTCATCGAGTCCCGTTCTCTGGGTATGAAGGGCACTTACATCAAGATCCTCAATAACAAGCTCCTTGAGGAGTTGGCTAAGAAAGATCGGTAGTCTGGATTTGGCTATGCTGAAGCTGTGTACAGAAGGCCTGCGTCCTGGGCCTTCTGTTTGGGCGCGCCTATTGCGCTGAGATCGGCGCATATGGTATAGTTACATCTGGTGTTTTTAAATACACACGCGCGCGGATGAACGCAGAGGTCCCTGCCAGCCAGGGTCTGCTATCGTTAAAGCGTGCGGAGGAAAAACCAAAGGAGGTGAGTCTCATGGCAGTAGTAAGTATGAAACAGTTGCTAGAAGCAGGCGTCCATTTCGGACACCAAACCCGACGCTGGAACCCCAAGATGGCTCCTTACATCTTCATGGAGCGCAACGGCATCTACATCATTGATCTGCAGAAGACCGTGCGCAAACTGGAGGACGCGTATTCCTTTGTGAAGAGCGTCGTGGCCGACGGTCAGGACATTCTTTTTGTGGGGACCAAGAAGCAGGCTCAGGAAGCAGTAGCGGAAGAGGCTCTGCGCTGCAACATGTTCTATGTCAACCAGAGGTGGCTGGGTGGTACTTTGACCAATTTCCAGACCATCGAAAAACGCATCAAGAGATTGCACGATCTGGACAGGATGTCGACTGACGGTACCTTTGAAGTGTTGCCGAAGAAGGAAGTCATCAACCTGCGCAAGGAAATGGAACGACTGGAGAAATTCCTCGGCGGCATCAAGAACATGAAGAAGTTGCCCGGCGCTCTGTTTATCATTGACCCGCGCAAAGAAAAGAACGCAGTCGCTGAAGCTCGTCGTTTGGGTATCCCCATCGTCGCAATCGTTGATACCAACTGCGACCCCGACGAAA
>DDWC01000215.1 GCA_002345475.1 Firmicutes bacterium UBA2296 | reverse complement strand
CTCAAGCCCATGCGCAGTTCTTCCCTCATGTCGACTACGTGCACTGCGGGTAGCTGTTTCTGTACACCGGGGCGACTAGTCATGGATACCAGATTCGTCCTACCGCGCCTGGCGGAATAATAGACTTCAAGAGAAGGCGTGGCACTGCCCAGCAATACCAACCCCTGTCTCCTGGCAACCCTGAGCTGCGCAGCGACTCTGGCGTGATAGTTGAGCCCGCCCTCATGCCTGTAACTGCTTTCATGTTCTTCGTCGATTACCACCAGGGCAAGCCTCTGCAAAGGGACGAAGACTGCTGAGCGCGGGCCCAGAACAATATCGTACATCCCGTCCTGGATGGCACGCCACAGGCGGGCCCGGATACCAGCAGACATCCCGCTGTGAATCAGGGCCACTTTAGAGCCAAAACGCTGCCGTAAATTGGCGAAAACCTGGGGCGTCAGGGATATCTCCGGCACCAAGTATATAGCTTGCATTCCCCGCTCTATGGCGTCACTTATGGCCTGGAAATACACTTCTGTTTTGCCGCTTCCGGTAATGCCATGGAGCAGAACGGGCTTCTTAGCACGCGAAACAAGCGCAGTACGCACCGTCTCCAGTGCTTGCGCCTGTTCGGATGAAAGCTTTGCAGGTGGCAGGCGCAGCAGGGACGACACAGCCGGATCTGGCAAACTGACTCGCCCCCTCTGCCAGCCTGCGACCTCTTTAAGCGCAAAGGGCACCGGCAACATGACCTCAAGGGCTGCACCCAGCGAAGATAAGTAGAAAAGCGACAAGCGCTCGGCCAGTCCCAGGAGGTCGCTATCCAGCCAGACATGACCATCATAAAGACTGCGGGACATAGGTTTTACCTCATCCGGGAGAGGCTCCACCGCAGAATCGAAAGGACCAATCACCAGTCCCGCAACCTCCCGCTGACCCAGGGGAACACTGACAAGGCTTCCCGCAGCTGCCCGCCCGGAATAAGTCAGTACCTTGTCGTAGAGTGCTTCAACTCCCACTATTACCCGACTGAACTCATCCATAGAGAAAAAGAAGCATGACGCCCGCCATGCTATTTCACGCCCTGTTTAACTCTTTGGTAGGTTATCAAACCTGCTGCAATTTCCTCCAGAGCGGTTGTAACAGGCTTACGGACGGCATTTTCACTGGTATCGTCCATCAGTTCACGAGCGCGTTTGGCCGTGGCAACGACGAGAGTATACTTGCTGTCGACACGGCTAAGCAGTTGATCAAATGACGGTGTAATCATATTGTCTCACCTCTATTCCTCATCTTCCCTGGCTACAACTCGATGTGCCACAGTTTCGGGCTGTACGGCAGACAGGATGATATGGTCGCTGTCTGATACTATCACAGCGCGGGTTCTACGGCCATACGTAGCGTCAATGAGACGCCCCCGATCCCTGGCTTCCTGTATCATGCGCTTAATGGGGGCTGACTCGGGACTCACAATCGCCACTACTCTGTTGGCCGAAACAATATTACCAAAGCCAATATTGATTAGCCTGATTTCCAGCCTGACCACCCCCCTATTCTATGTTCTGAGCCTGCTCGCGAATCTTCTCCAGTTCGGCCTTTATCTCTACCACGTGCTGGCTTACAGCCGCGTCGGGGACTTTGCTACCAATGGTGTTTATTTCGCGATTAATCTCCTGCAGGTAGAAATCCATCTTGCGACCGACAGCTTCTGTCGAGGCCAGGAACGACAGGTAGTTCTTCAGATGTGTTCGCAAGCGAACCAGTTCTTCCGCTACGCTTACGCGATCTGCGAAAAGCGCCACCTCGAGTTCCAGACGATGTGAGTCGACAGTGATATCGGGCAGCAACCTCTCGATGTTATCGCGCAGGCGCCTGCGTTGCGCCTCAACGATGCCCGCAGTGTGGATCTCAATATCATCAATGCGCTGGGAAATCAGCTTGACTCTCCCTGACATATCCGCTGCCAGGCTCATACCTTCAGCCAGTCGGGAAGCAGAAAAAGCCTCCAGCGCTTCTCGCAACAAAGCCACCAGCACAGACGTCGTACCTTCTTCATCTACTTCGAGGGGCGCCTCAATCAGCACTCCGGGCAATGAAACGAGTTCGCTGAGAGAGATATCGTCCGGCAGATCCAGAGTAAGAGCCAGATTGCGAAGTTGCGTGAGCATATCCCTGGCCCGGACTGCGTCAAGCCGGGCTACGTCACGCTGTGCCGTGCCACTCTGAAGGCGCACGCTGATGTCGACACGCCCACGGCTGACATACTCTTTAACTATGTTCTTCATCTGTTCTTCCGCAAAAGAAAGTTCCCTTGACAGCCGTACTGAGATGTCCAGGTAGCGGTTGTTTACCCCGCGCACCTCCACCGCCAAAACTCCCAGCTCAGTCTGCCCGAGAGAGCGTCCAAAACCAGTCATACTGCGCACGCTGGGTTTCCCCCCTATACCATATTCGACCCGGGTCATCGCCTGACCTCTAGCACTTAGTATACCTATTTCTTTCGCATAATCAAGTTTACCGCCGTATGCCTGCACCGCGGCGTTATGGGAAGCTACTTGTATCACGGCCTTGCCCTCCAAGCTCCATACAGCTATAGTATGTTTAGGTTGGACAGGAGTGATAATCATGAACATGGACGGCTTCCTGCTAAAGTCCCTTGCCACTGATCTGGCGCGAATACTGGTAGATCAGAGAATTGACAAAGTGCATCAGCCAACATCGGGGCACCTGACCATACATGTTGGCAAGCGCAGATTGTCCATCAATGTTGCCCCCCACGAGACCTACATGGTGCTCGATGGACCGAAGCTCGCCAATCCCCTTTCTCCGCCATTCTTTTGCCTGATGTTACGCAAACATTTGACCAACTCCCGGATTGTAAAGGTGCAAATGCCCGACTTTGAACGCATTGTTGAGCTGACGTGTTCGGGCCGAGACGAGCTGGGAGAATCTGCTGAGGTGACGCTGATCGTTGAGCTGACTGGGCGCCACAGCAACGTGCTTCTGGTCAATGAAGCCGGATTGATAATAGACGCGCTTCGCCGAGTACCACTGGGGGACGGAGTCCGCCCCATATTCCCAGGACTTAAATACGAGCGGCCCCCCGAGCAGGGAAAACTCTCACCGGTGACATTATCAGCCGAAGCTCTTCTCACCCTGAGCGCCACCGCCAGTGTCAGGTTGCCCGAGTTTCTATCGGCCAACGTCCAGGGCCTGTCCATGCTTCTGGCCCGTGAGATCAGTTTTCTTCTGGCTCCGGACGAGAATACGGTCGCCGTGGCTATCGAGACCTGGGAAGCAATATCGGCCTTCATCCGTTCGCTGGCACAGCGTGCCGAGTCAGGCGAGATCACATCACTATATCTAAGTGGCGAGGGCCCCAAACGCCATCTGCACATAGTACCTCTGAGCCACTTGGGAGCCCACAGCGTCGTAGCCGGAGTTAATGATGCGCTGTCAGCCGCCCTCTGCAGCCAGGAGAGCGGCCGTTTGGAGGCACAGCTCGGCCGAAAACTCGGGCAGATCATATCCGCAAAAACCAGGAAGGCCCAGAAGCTCATGAAGGCACTTCAGGAAGACCTCTCCATCACAGATAACAAGAACGACCACAAGAGATTCGGCGAGCTTCTCTACGCCAATCTGGGTACCTTCCGGCTGGAAGGTGACATGGCAGTGGTGACAGACTACTATGACGAAAACCTCGCTTCAGTCCTGGTCCCGGTGGACCCCAATCGCAGCATGGCAGAGAATGCCCGGCGGTACTTCCGGCAATATGAAAAGGCCGTAGGGAAAGAAAAATACGCCCTGAATCGACTTGAGGAGACGCAAATGTATCTCTCATATTTGGCGGGTCTCCAATCAGCTGTTGCGCAGGCCGATGACATACATAGCTTGCGAGAAATAGAACAGGAAATGGACGAACAGGGCCTGATTACAAATGGCAGGAACAGGTCAGTCAAGAAGGTTGATACCAAACACAGGCAGTCGGGCCAGGCCCGACCCAGGGAGTTCATCTCACCCGACGGAGTGCGTATTTTGGTGGGGCGCAACAACCTGCAAAACGAAAGACTGGTTAAAGGCGCGAAGCCTGATGACCTATGGTTCCACGTCCAGAAGGCGCCTGGAAGCCACTGCATTGTTGAGGCGCGCTCTCCTATGCCAGACACTACTATCGAGTTTGCGGCCACTCTGGCGGCATACTTCAGCAGTGCGCGCGACTCGACTCTGGTACCCGTGGACTACACTGAGAAGAAGCACTTGCGTCGACCCCCCGGGGCCAAACCGGGTTACGTCACATATGAGCGACACCGTACCGTAGTAATTAACATGGCGCAGGTCATCTTACCTGACATTCAATAAGCGCTAAAGCCCCAGCCGACATGAGAAGAGGCCGTATCGATGCACAAGCATTGTATCGATGCGGCCTCTTCTCATGTTACTCTCTGTCAGCTGCCCAGACTTCCGCCGACTTGAGGAAATCCATATGCTTGCGGACTTCCTCAGCCGCTTTTGCGTCCACACCGGTGAACAGCCCGTGCAGCTCTCCCACCTGAGACATGCTCAGGGACCTGTCTACCCAGGGAAAGAGTATTTCGTCTTCGCGCTTTATGTGCGCGGTGAGCAGTTCACAGTATGCCATCAGATGTTCAGCTGCCTGCACGGACTTCTGACCCAGAATCGCCTCACTGATCATACGGCGGTGTTCTCTCCCATGGACATGGTCCTGACACATAACCTGAATGATCTCCGAGCTGCGGTCAACATAACTAAACAGAATTTCTTCCTCTTTGGCGTGGTGAAGTCTGTCGGCGTACTCCTTCATCAGGGACGCACCCCCTTCGACAATGGGCCAGACATCGGTAGCCCCCTTGTTCAGAGCGGATACCACAGAAGGTATGAGAAATAGCCAGCGCTTAATAGCCTTATGCTCATCCACCAGACTTTGCAGTGGCGGAGAAAACCGGTTCGGTTTGGCTTCGGGCTCGGTCAAAACCGCTGTTTGACGGCGCTTGACAATCCGGTCGGGGTATATAGAGCACTCTATTCGGTACATCAGGTCCGCTTCCACATCAGGATTAAGGTTGTGTATGCCCACCAAGTCCTTCAGCAGGCAACTCCCCAGGGCGCAGGTGGTGCACCCCACGCCGAAGGCTTCCAGTATACGACCTACCTCTGGATAGTCAGTTATTACGTCCCGCACTCCTCGGTTCAGATGATCGCGCATATCGTGACTCCCTACAGCCAGTCTTCGCGCAGGACAGTGCCGTCCAGCCCAATGACCATGACCTTGGTGGGGACCTTACGGGTGGCCTTGTCTGCGGCCATTTTAACGATTTGGACCAATCCGGAGCAACAGGGCACCTGCATAACTGCCACAGTGAGGCTATTGATCAGTGCGTCATCACAAAGCGAGGCAATCTTATCTACGTAGACCTCGGCGCTGCTGTCCAGCTTGGGACAGGCTATAGCCAGGCTCTTTCCGGAGAGCAGGTCCCTATGAAAGTCACCCATTGCATAAG
>DDWC01000227.1 GCA_002345475.1 Firmicutes bacterium UBA2296 | reverse complement strand
GTCTGTGCCGCTCCGGTGCCCTTGCTCGTCGTGGTAATCCTGTCCGAAACGCTGCTGTAGGACATGGTAACATCGGCGTTGCTGGCGTTAACCGTGTTCATGATGCTGCGCAGCGAAGCACCCGGAGCAAACTCAAAGTCCACGCCGTTGATGGTAAAAGCCAGCTCCTGAGAACTTAGCGCACCGTTAAGATCCAGGCGGCTGCTCTGCCCCGGGGTGAATCCCAGAGCAGCGAGAGTATCTGCGTCGCCGAGGACCCGCACCGTGCTGGCTGAACTCTCCAGCGAAATAAAACCGTCCTGCTCCGTCACTTGCACCCGGCCGGCGCCAAAGGCCCCGTCCGCCAGACTGCCGAGAGCCTGGGCCAGAGAAGCCGCGTCCGCAAAGACCGCTTCTTCGCCGAAGGTTATGGTACGGGCTACACCGTCTACCTCCAGGGTGAAGCTCTGCCCTGAGAGATCCAGGTGGTCGACAAACTGCCCTTCCTCCACCTCTATCTGTTGAAACACCGCTTGCCCTTCGAGAGAAGGCGACACTGCCTTAGTTCCCGTAGCCCGGGCCGCCTGGGCCAGAGAGGTAATGCGATCAATAGTGTTGACGCCCACCGCCGCCCCCGACTGGGCCGTGGCGCTTATCACCGCACTGTCCGCGGAAGTGGCCTGAAAGGTGTTGAAGGTGGCCGGAGACATCAGATAGTTGGAAGGGCGCACCGGATCGAAAAAGTCGCGGCGAAAGGCTGTGAGGCGGTCGGTAATGGAGCGGTACTGGTCCTGGCGCCATTCCACCAGCTGCAGGTTCTGTCGCAGCTTGTCCACCTTCATGTTCTCTACCCGCATCAGTTCCGAGACCATGTATTGTGTGTCAAGGCCTGTGGCCAGTCCGCCAAAGCGCATACGGGATATTGGGTTAATAGAGTTTATGCTCACGGCTGAGACCTCCATATTCCTTGTCTTCACCTTATTTGTCGGCATCGGTGAGGCTTAACTTTAGCCAGGCAAAGAGAAAGTGTGGGACGGAGGATACGACAGCCTGATAAAAGATCTGATGATAACTGATGAACCTGATAGAGACTTTCGTTTGTCGCTGCGTTAGAAGAAATAGCCCCAGCATCCGGGCATGAGAGAGGGGATTTGGGACCTGGGCTCCACGGTAATGTATGGGCACAACACGTTGTGCCCAGGTCACTCCGCGAGCCAGGGTCTCGCCGCTACTCCCTGCGACAAACGAAGAACAAGGAATGGGGAACTCCACTGCCCCCAGTCGTTTGCCCCATATCTCTTGTGTGCTGGATGCTGTGTGCTGAGCGCTCATAGGCTCCACCAGGTACCAAGCGCTTGTCATCCTTGTTCTCATCAGGTTCATCAGTTTTTATCAGAGCCCTATCAGGCTGTCGTGTCCTAGAAGTCAGAGGTTCGAGGTTAGAAGTTGGAGACAGAGGATTGAGCCCCGACAGTAAACGAGTCTACGGACAACTGCCGACAGACGACTAGCGAAAAGCGACAAGCGACAGACGACTGACAAAAGCCGCCACAGGAAGAGTCGAGCGCTTGGCGATTTGGGCTCATCGCTTAGCGGGCTGATTGTTGAATGCTGAATGCCGGTCGCTGTCCCCCATTAAACGCAAAACAGACCCGGGGTGCGGGTCTGCTTCTAGCGTGCGGCAAGGCCGCACATCACTCTGCCGCCCAGGCGTCAAGTTTCTGCATGACCATATCGTAGGTGCGCAGACTTACCTCGGGCAGCGTTCCGCCCAGCATGCGGGCGGCCTCGCGGAAACCTTCTTCGATGGCCCCGCGCAAAATACCAATTTTGGCCGAGTCGCCGCCGCTGAGTGACCGGGCAAAGTCCACAATGCGGGTACTTACCGCTTCGGGGCCAAGTTCGCCGTCGTCGGCCACCAGGGCGACGGCTTCGGCACGGGCTGCCGCATCTACCTTGAGCGCCGCGCCCCGTTCCACTTCCTTCACGCCTATCCCCTGCCGCGCCAGCAATTGTTCCACCAGTTGCCGCAACCCCTGGTAGGCCTTTTCGCTTTCATCCTGCAGCCGGGCTATGGCTTCCGTGTCCGGCTTGTTCCTGCCGTACAGGCGCAGGTCGTCTTCGGGGACCCGGCCGGCAAAGGCATCGGTGGTAACTGTTTTTGCCGGGGTCTTGTTTTCTGCCACCGTATTTGCCGTCCTGCCCGGAGTGAGCGGCGCAGGGGTATGGTTAGGACCCTGTATTTTTACCATAGATGCACCTCCTTAAATAAAGGGCCGGAGCCATGCTCCGGCCCTTTGGGCAGTGCTTTTCTTCGTCAATTACCTGAGCAACTGCAGAACCATCTGCGGCGCCTGGTTGGCCTGAGCCAGCATAGCGGTGGCGGCCTGCTGCAGAATGTTGTTCTTGGTGAACTGCATCATCTCGGCGGCCATGTCCACGTCGCGAATACGGGATTCGGCAGCCTGCAGGTTCTCGCTGGAGGTTCCCAGGTTGCTGATGGTGTGCTCCAGGCGATTCTGCACCGCACCGAGGTTAGCGCGCTGACTCGATACGGTATTGATTGCGGTATCAATAGTCGAGATGGGTGTTGTCGCACTTGAAAGATTTATGCCCTCCAAGCTCGCCGGATCTCCAACCATCGTTCCCACACCCAAAGTCACGGCATCCATCTTATCGATTTCCAATGTGAGAGACTGACCTGCGTTAGAGCCGATGTGGAAAGTACTCTGGAACTTCCCGGCGCCGTCTCCGTTGAGGAGCGTCTGCCCATTGAACTGCGTGTCGGTGGCGATACGGGTAATCTCTTTGGCCAGTTCAGTAAACTCAGACTGGATCGCCGCACGGTCTTCTGTGGCATTGGTGTCAGTTGCCGACTGTACGGCCAACTCACGCATGCGCTGCAGAATGGCGTGGGTCTCGTTTAGGGCCCCTTCTGCGGTCTGAATCAGCGAAATGCCGTCCTGGGCGTTGCGGGTGGCCTGGTTGAGACCGCGGATCTGGCCGCGCATCTTCTCGGAGATTGCCAAACCGGCGGCATCGTCACCGGCGCGGTTGATGCGGAGGCCTGAGGAGAGTTTCTCTAGCGACTTGGAACCCTGTGCCTGGTTTACGTTGAGCTGACGGTGAGTGTTAGCGGCCATCATGTTATTGTTAATTCTCATTATTCATTATCCTCCCTGATTTTTGTTATTTTGGCTTCCTTGCCTTGTGTAATTAGCGAAGTAGCTGCAGAACGGTCTGCGGCGCCTGATTGGCCTGGGCCAGCATAGCGGTGGCGGCCTGCTGCAGNNTGTTGTTCTTGGTGAACTGCATCATTTCGGCGGCCATGTCCACGTCGCGGATGCGGGATTCTGCGGCCTGCAGGTTCTCGCTGGAAGTACCCAGGTTGCTTATGGTATGCTCCAGGCGGTTCTGCACCGCACCAAGGTTAGCGCGCTGGCTTGATACCGTATTAATGGCGTTGTCAATGGAAGTGATTGCTGCATTAGCTGCAGTCTGAGAGTCGACCTTTACCTCAGCAGTTCCCGGCGGTACTGCTGCCTGTCCACCGGTGAACTCAATGGTGGCAGGCTGAGCAGCTATGACATCTGTAGATGCAGTTCCAGATGCGGTTAGTAGCCCACCTGCTGCAGTATTGATAGCTCCGATTACGTCTGCGTATGTGCTGGTGATAGCATCGGACGCGTTGGTCGCCATAGTGACAGTGATGGTGCTCCCGGCGAGCACTGCACCTAATGAGGCACTTGTTCCGGGGGCGTTGAACACGATTTCGATGTCGTTGCCGGCAACGCCAGGAGTAGCTGCCGTCCAGGTCACACCACCAAACGCAGTGGAAGTCGCTGCTGATGCTGGACCGCCTCCGGATGCCGCCCCAACTATCAGTGCCGCCGCATCCATTTTATCTATTCCGAGGACCAGCGTCTGATCTGCATTGGAGCCGATATGTACTGACTTACCCGTGAAGCCCCCATCCAGTAGCTTCTGTCCGTTGAACTGAGTGTCGTTCGCAATGCGAGTTATCTCAGTGCTTAACTGCGTGAACTCTGCCTGGATGGCTGTGCGGTCCTCTACTGCATTGGTGTCAGTTGCCGACTGCACGGCCAGCTCTCGCATTCTCTGCAGAATGGCGTGGGTCTCGTTAAGGGCGCCCTCTGCCGTCTGGATCAGCGAAATGCCGTCCTGGGCGTTGCGGGTGGCCTGGTTAAGGCCGCGGATCTGGCCGCGCATTTTTTCTGAAATGGCGAGTCCGGCGGCGTCGTCCCCCGCGCGGTTGATGCGAAGACCCGAAGACAGTTTTTCCAGCGACTTGGAACCCTGGGTCTGGTTCACGTTGAGCTGACGGTGCGTGTTTGCTGCCATCATGTTGTTGTTGATTCTCATTAGTTCATCCTCCTTGAATGTATACTTTCGGCTTCCTTGCCGATAGTCCGGCCAGTCGCGCGCCTGACCTTCCTGGTTTTGTTATCGGCGGCACCCCACTCTCTCTTTAGGGGATGGGGAGGAAAAATGTGCGCCTTTCTATGGGCGCTTGGCGATTAGCGCGCAGGATTGGAATACCGACACAGTTACCACAGCCGGGACACAGGCACCACAGGGGAGCGGTTTGGCTAGGTAGCATGTCGCCTGTCACTTGTCGCCAGTCGTCTGTTGGCTGATGTCCGTAGACTCGGTTACTGTCGGGGATCGATCCTCTGTCTCTAACCTCGAACCTCTAACCTCCCGGACACGGCAGCCTGATAGGGCTCTGATAAAAC
>DDWC01000038.1 GCA_002345475.1 Firmicutes bacterium UBA2296 | reverse complement strand
CGTTGCCTAAATGGAAGGCCAGATAAACCGAGAGCACCCAGGCCAGAAGGTCGGCCAGTTGTCTGACCAGGCCCTTAGCCAGTCCGCTGAGGGTCATCAGTGCTACTACTGCCAACAGCCCGAAGTCCAGTAGATTAAGTGCAGGCAAGACACATCACCTACTTAATGCCGAGGCTGGCCAGCATGATGATCTTCTGCGGCCGTCAGTTTTTGCTCAAGAATATTGACTCGGCGTTCCAGCTCGGTGCTGCGGGTTTTGTACTCCTGACCCTCCTGCGCGAAAGTCAATGCGGCCAGGATAGCCAGCTGTGTCACGCTGATTCGCTCATTTTGCAGAGCAAACTCCTCCATTTTGCCTTCGACGACCCTGGCCAGAGCGTAGATATCCTCTGGCGAAGGACAGCGCAGACTTATGGGCTGGTCGTAGATCTTGAGCCGCACCTTGTGACGCATCTCCATCTATGCACCCCCACCCAATAGCTAACGGCGTAGCTTAGCGCCAAAAACCCTCTCCATGTCTTTCTCAATGGTACCTGTGGCTTTGGCAATGGAATCTTCAGTCATTGTTGATTCAAGATTAACAAATTCAAGCCTGAAAGCCAAGCTCCTTTTGCCCTCGGCCAAATTGGCGCCCTGATAGATGTCGAAAAGGCGCACAGATCGCAGCTCCTGGCCACCCGAGAGCCTGATCTGTTCGATGGCATCAAAGGCATGAACATTCTCGTCAATTATGAAGGCCATGTCTCTTTCGGAGGGCAAATAGCGAGGCACCCCTGCGTAGGCAAATGAAGGGCTGGAAGTTCCCAGGGCGGCGTGAAAGTCGAGTTCCGCAATCTGAAGAGCACCCTTAAAACCACAGCTGTCGGCCACCAAGGGATGCAGCTCTCCGACATAGCCAATTAGCTTGTCGCCCTGCATCACTGAAGCCTGCCGACCAGGGTGAAGAAATGCGTGCTGCGAGGGGTAATAACGCAAATCACTGTTAAGCGCTTCGAGTATTCCCTTGAGATAGAAGAAGTCGTAGCTGTCGCCACCGCCATTCCAGTTCACGGGCATGGACCCAAAACACCCCAACATAAGACGCAACTCTTCTCGAGGAAGATTTGTCAGGGGCAACTCATTGGTCACATAGACCTTGGCTATCTCGAATCCTGCCATGCTTTCGGCCTGCCGGGCCTGATTGTAGGCCATAACCTCAACCATGGCGGGGGTCAATGCCGGCCGCAACGCCCCTCTCTCACCGCTGAGCGGGTTAACAATTGGGATTGCCCGGCGCCACGGATGATCTGCAGCAAGGAGAAACCTGTCTGAGGCCAGCCGGTCATAGAAGCTCAGGGTCATGATCTCTTGTAATCCCATGCCCACCAGGTCAGCCCTGGTCTTCCGTAACAGCTTCTGGCTATCTGTGAGCCCGCCCTGAGTCAGTTGGCCTTCCATGGGCAGTGTCGGAATTCTGTCCATGCCGCTGATCCGTCCGATCTCCTCAACCAGATCAATCTCGCCCGCTATGTCCCGGCGCCGGCTGGGGACTGTCACCACAAGGTTCTCTCCCCTGTTTTGCACGCAAAAACCCAGTCGCGTGAAGATTCCAGTCATTTCGTGGTCGGACACCTGCAACCCCAGCAGTCTGTTTATCCGCTCTGGTCTGACCTCAATGGATCTTTCAGCAGCAAAGTCCGCCTGCACTCCAACCAGAGGTTGTTTGACCGTCCCGATCCCCATTTGCTCAATCAAGTGTGCCATGCGACATAGAGCCCTGTAGACACCAGCCGGGTCTATACCCTTGTCGAAGCGAGCTGAAGCGTCGGTGCGCAGNNGCCCTTGATGTGCGGCGAATACTCTTCAGAGAGAACCAGGCTGACTCGACAACTATGCTCCTGGTCTGAAGTCCAACTTCGCTCTGCAGGCTCCCCATTATGCCAGCAATAGCAACAGGCACGGTGCTATCGGCGATGGCAAGGGCGCCGGCTGGAAGTATGCGTTCTGCACCGTCCAGAGTCGTAATCCTTTCCCCCGCGGAGGCTGGGCGCACAACTATCTCGCGGCCTGCCAAGGTCTCCATATCGAAAGCGTGTAATGGCTGCCCAGATTCCAGCATGACCAGATTGGTCAAATCAACTATGTTGTTAATGGGGCGCTGGCCGACGTTGCGCAACTTGTTCTGTAACCAAAGGGGAGACTCTGCTACATTCACGTCTTCCACAACTAGAGCCAAGTAGGAAGGGCAGAGCTCGTGATCCACAATTGAGACCTTCAGGCCATGGGCCTCGGGCACAGGCATGGGGTCGAGTTCACTGGAGGAGGGCTCAGAAATTGGCACATCATAGATCGCCGCTATGTCCCAGGCAACACCTGATACGCTGAGGCAATCGGCACGGTTGGGCGTCAGGTCAAGTTCCAGCAAGTGGTCGTCCAGCCCCAAAACCAGCAGTACATCAGTGCCTAAAGGGGTAGATTCAGGCAGAATCAGTATACCGTCGCGCATTTCCGCTGCCACTGTCTTGCGGTCTATGCCCATCTCATCCGGTGACAACAACATCCCCTGGGACATGACGCCGCGAAAATCAGCTGCCTCAATAGTACGTCCATCGGGCAAGACGGTTCCAGGCACGGCCACAGGCACCACGTCCCCCGTCTTGACGTTGGTCGCACCGGTCACTATCTGCAGGGTAGAATCGCCCATGTCCAACTGGCACACCAGTAGCTTATCGGCATTGGGATGCACGGCCACCGCGTTGATTCTCCCGACGCGGGCATTGCGCAAGCCACGGTCTAGCGCGGCCACCGAATCGACGGCCACGCCGGCTGCGGTCAGGGCCTCAGAAAGAGTTCCAGGTGCGATACCCGTCTTCACGTACTCCTCTAGCCATTTATATGTTATCTGCATAATATCACTCCCCTAAAACTGGCGCAGAAAGCGCAGGTCGTTGACAAAAAAATGGCGCAAATCATCGATGCCGTATTTGAGCATGGCTATTCGCTCTATACCCATTCCGAAAGCAAAGCCACTAAACTGCTCAGGGTCGTAGCCCGACATCTGCAAAACCTCAGGGTGCACCACACCACAACCCAGTATTTCAATCCAGCCCGTGTACTTGCAGGTGCGGCAACCGCGTCCGCCGCAGGTTCCACAGGAGACATCCACTTCGCCGCTGGGCTCCGTAAATGGGAAGTAGCTTGAACGTAGCCTAATTTCACGCTCTGGCCCAAACATGGCCCGGGCAAACGAAAGTAGGATGCCCTTGAGATGGCCCAGGCTGATGTTGCGATCGATAACCAGCCCTTCGACCTGCTGGAACATGGGTGAATGGGTGGCGTCGTCATCCCGTCGGTACACTTTCCCCGGGCTGATAATTCGCACGGGGACCTGTGGCGCCATCTGCTCCATGGTGCGCACTTGCACCGGAGATGTCTGAGTGCGCAGGAGAAAGCCTCCAGATACATAGAAGGTGTCCTGCATGTCCCGGGCTGGGTGGTCAGGTGGCAGGTTGAGCGCTTCAAAATTGTAGTATTCACTTTCCACCTCAGGGCCCTCAGCGACAATAAACCCCAGTCCAACAAAGATGTCTGTAATCTCGTCTGCCACTCTGGTCAATGGGTGCTGGTGTCCCCTGACCACCGCGCGCCCGGGCAAGGTGACGTCAAATCGCTCGGCGATCAGGCGTTCCTCCAGCTCCAGGGCGGCCAGGTGCTCTCGCCTCCGGTTAATGAGATCCTCCAGTTCATCACGCAACTGATTTGCCCTGCCCCCAACCATGGGACGTTCTGTGGCGCTCAATGAAGCCATGCCACGCAATACGCCTGTCAGGCTTCCCTTCTTGCCCAGATAGTTGATTCTCAGTTCCTCCAGGGCCTTAATCGAATCGGCTTGCGCTATGCTCTGGCGAGCTTCACGCTCAAGTTGCTCCAGTTGTTCCAACATACGCACTGTCATCACTCCTTCGGATAATAAAAAAAGCCCGCCCCACAAGGGGCGAAGCTCAGTCCGCGGTACCACCCTAATTGGCCAAAGGCCATCTCTGCTGCGGCTAACGGCGCAAACCGGAAAAGGCTACTGTAATGTTCACCCTTTCAGCTACGGAGCGAAGGTTCGCACCGACCCACACAGAAATGCTTTCAGTCACGGCATTCCTTCCCTGAAGCGGGGTTTCCGGCGCTACTGGACTCCATCAAGGCTTTTAGCTAAATCGAAGTCGGCGATACATGAGATAGGCTCTCACAGAACCTGTACTCTCAAAAATCTCCCAGAAATACGCGGCGGTCAACACTTTCACTGTAGACACACCCCTTCGAGTATTCTAGGGGGATTATATCACATTAGAGAAAGCTCAAACAAGGAGAGTTAGAGCGCGCCACGCCACTGGCGCAATATCTCGTAGAGCATAATGCCGGCTGCCACCCCAACATTCAGCGACTCGGCCGAACCGGGCATAGGTATGCGAACAGCGGTGGCAAAGTCCAGTACTTGCGGGGAAATCCCGGCGCCCTCATTGCCGAAGACCACAGCCAAAGGTTTCCTGTACTCCACGTCATAGTGTAAGACAGCACCCGACGCATCAGCAGCCACAATTGCGTACCCGGCGTCAGCAAGGGAAGAGCATAGATCTCTCATATCAAGGTCCTTACTGTGACACAGATGGAAGAGAGAACCCATGGCGGCACGGACAACCTTGGCGTTATGAATGTCAGCACTGCCCTGGGAAGCAGCAAAGGCATCCGCGCCCACTGCATCGGCAACCCTGATGAGTGTACCGAGATTGCCGGGGTCCTGAATCTGGTCGGACATATTCTCATTTACAGC
>DDWC01000200.1:6184-7291 GCA_002345475.1 Firmicutes bacterium UBA2296 | reverse complement strand
CGACTGGCTACGCTCTATGCTGGCGTCTTTGCAGTAGCCTCCGCGGAACCTGACGAAGTCCTTCACCCATAGGAAACGTGCTTAACTACTTTGATCTTGTTGTTAACTCCTTCGGTATCGTTGGTGCAGTTAACCTTGAAGAGGTTGAGCACTTCATCTGTTAAGGGACCACTGTCTCCCTGCACGGTTGAGCTCGGGTATGTTACAGGATGTCACGTGCATATTCCATTCTGTCAGCCTCTTCTTGGCCTCCTCGAAGGAAGAAGAATCAGCAAAGCGTAGGAATTTGCGCTTGAGTAAGTGGGCATGGCTACGAGTCACAGAACGAACAACTGCAAATGGTTGCGAGAGTGTTGCCGTCTGCAAAACGTCAGACAACAAAATAGGACATGTCATCATCAATCACATATATTATGTTAGCAACTCCGAAAATTCTCGCAAATCTAGGTTGGCATTCGGCAAAAAAAAAGGTAATATATAGATGATATAGGAATAGATAAGGTAATAAGTTGTTAACTACAAAGAAGATGTTAGTTCACATAAAAGGGGGCTACTTATGTGTCACAGCAAAGGCTGGCAATATTGTGCATGATAGCTGTAGCGTTCTTGGTTAGTTGCGTCCCGTCAGATTCTGCCAAATCAGTACGGGACGATTATCCTACCTCCCCGCCTGAGATATCTGAAGAGGATGCGAGTCTACTCTACTCGGTAATCAGAACACAGGATTCGTACTCCAAGCCAGTACTTGGTCTCCGAGTGGGTGAATACTTCCCCGGCTCTGTGCCAGACGGAATTGTCATTGTGACACCCACATCAACATCTATTCACCTGAGAGCTTTGCTGAGATTGGTTTCGCAGGAATGGGATGGCCCCGTCACAATTTTCACAGATACACCCCACCAGTTCGCTGAAACACCTGCCTATTGGCATATATCACCTGTAACGGAGCTAGTCACCAACTTGAGTACTTACCATACCTCGCTGTACATCGTAACGGGAGGGCAGGTAGTATATAGAATGTTACCCGTTTCTATCATCATGTGGGTAGAGGTATTGGAAGCTCTTGGCGGGGATTATTCAAGTAGCACAAGCGTAGCTGAGAGTGGT
>DDWC01000200.1:0-6179 GCA_002345475.1 Firmicutes bacterium UBA2296 | reverse complement strand
CCGACAATAATCGCCCTCATTGATGTCAATTGCAGTCTGTGCCCGGCACTTATCGACCTTACACCAGAACTCAAGAAACTCGAAGCAGAACTTATCTACATTGTTACTGCGTCAGAGGGGCACCGTTATTCGCGTATGCAGAAGTATCAGAAACTTTACGGTGATGAGTCGATTACTGTCGAATCATATCTCGCTGATCCTGACTGGCAGTCTGAGGTGGTAGAGATGTATGTGGATAAAATAGGAAGTGATGTGGGTATGCTGATTGATTACCAGGAAGAAATACTGAGTAAATGGGCGGTACCCACTTGGCCCGCGTTACTACTTGTAGACGGTGATGGTGTTGTTTTGGAGACTATGCTGTTGTCCTGGACTTCGGGCCGAACTGGGCCCGCGTTCCAAGATCCAGTTGTCGCTCTACAGTCCGCCTTGGTCCGATTGAACCCTGAGTGATTTGTCCTTGGAGCATGGGAGGTAAGTGAGCTGAGAAAGGAGAACGATGTGAAGAAAGTAATTGTTACGTTGGCGGTAGTGGGATTAATTGTCTCGTCGGCTCTATCGGTCTACGCACAATGTTGCACACCTGCGGGGCAACAACAACCGCATTCCTTCACCTGTAACGAATGCTGGGACCGTCATGGAACACCAATACTACCGAGCACTGGGCCAGATGCGTTCAGCCGAGACACAAAATATTACCACGCTTCGAATTGCCCGGTCGACCCCGGTGGCTACTGGTGGACGCAGACAGAGGTGTGGTGTCAGTGGTGGTATGAGTGCGAAGACGCCCCGCCACCTCCGGGTGATCCTGATCCAGATGCACTGCCTGAAGAAGATAATAAGGAAGAAACAGAGGCAATTCTTAAGATTAGGCTTTCGCATAGGACGCTGTACATGACTTAGTCGAATACTGCCAGTTCACTCTCCCATGCCCCTCTTTTTGCACGACAGTATGCTGAGACATAAAGGAAGGGGGTTGACGTTATCAGGAATCAGGTCAGGTTTGTTTCCGTGATCATCGTGTGCACTGTGGCACTCATAGGCGGCTGTGTTTATTCAGTAATGCTTGTTCACGGGGGATATGAGGAGGAAACGCGACGCGTACTGCAGGAAGTGCCTGTTGATAACTTCCGCCTTTATATAGCCGAAGGGGTACAGCGCGAGGACATAACTGACGCCCTACTGGAAACCAGCAACCTGGGCGATGTGGCGTTTGCTGGTACGTTTGTTCGGTTTCCGGGGATTCGGCCAGCTGGCGGCGTTGCCAAGCCCCCTTACTCTCATCTGGTCTTTCTAAACGCGGAATCGTCCATCTTTGAAGTTCGCCATATGGCGCTGGCTTCGGGGCGATTCTTTGACGAAGCGGATAAACACGAACGCGTAGTGGTCATAGGGCACAAAGTAGCAGAGAATTCCGGCTGGGTAGTCGGCTCCCGTCTGCACCAGTTTGGTTTGCTGGGGGACTACCTTGTAGTTGGTGTGCTTAAGCCGATGGCGCAAACATGGGAGTTCGGATTAATGACAGACGACATGGTGTTCGCCCCTCTTGACGCCGTCCCACAGTATAACACTGTTTTTAGAGCAGGTGTCCCCACGATGTCTCTTGAGGAAGCACGCAGCCAATATGAGAGGCTGCGCGGAGAGACATACCTCTGGGCTTCGGTAAAAAGCCCTTCCCCCGTCTCAGCAGTTGCCCATGAACTTGCGGAAAAGATCGAACACATTACAGGGAACCGGGCCTATGTTCAGTTGGGCGTCCCCGCCGCCATAGCTCACACATACGTAGCAGCAAGAACCACTCGCTCCCTCAGCATGATAACAGTTGTCGTTGTTCTTGTCGCGATGCTCAATCTGGGCGGCCTCGTTACCATGCAGACATTTCTGCGGGGGCGCGAAATTGGCATAAAACGCGCTTTCGGCGCACCCGGGGAGGCCATACGGAAGGAGTATGTGCGATACTATTTGGCACTGTCTGCGGTAGGTACTGTGCTGGCGACTGCCTTAATGCTACTTGTCTGGAAGCACGCTCCGCACAGTCTTGGATTACCTATAGCGTNNAGAGGCTATTGCCCGGAGCCGTTTTTCTCGTAATTATTGGCCCTCTGTGTAGCCTTGTCCCAATTTCATTGGCGTCCGAAATGTCGCCCGTGGACTCAATTCACGATAGAGCGGCATGGGGAATGGGGCGTCGCCGCATAGACCTCAGGCAGATTTTTATTGCTCTGGGATTCGGTACGGCCATTGGGACAGTGTTTTTTGTTTCAGCAATGGGCTCATCTTCGGCGGCAGACGTAGATGCCTATTTGCAGGCAGTAGGGTTCAATACGCTGGTTGTCGAAGAGCCCCCCGCGGGCTCGGTGGCTGCTATGCCGACCCTGAGCTATGACGATTACCGTAGCATGGCACAGAGTGAACTCAGTCAGTACGGTAGCCTGGCATGGGTGGCAAGAGCTGACGTACGCGTCGGGGGAAACCCGTCAGACGTTCATAATTCAGCGGTATTTGCCTACGAGGGAGACATTGGCAGCGCCAGAGGCTACGAACTTGCTTTTGGACACTGGCCATTAAGAGGGTCTGATGTAGTTCTAGGTGCCCAAATAGCAGAAAAGATCTTTGGCAACCAGTCACCGCTAGGACAGTCCGTAGTTCTGGGGACACAAATGCAGTCCTATAATGTTGTCGGTGTGCTGCAGAGACGCCCAGTGCACACTTCCGACCCGGATAATGATAGAGACCATTCTGTGTTCATACTCTTTAGGGAAAACAACCTTACAGCTGTAGCCTCAACCTTCCGGCCCACCCTGGTGTTCAGGGCCAAGGACGAGGACAGCGTGGAAGAAGCCCGGCAGATCATACAGAGCAGCCTCCAGAGCACAAACATATTTGCCGAGCATTTGCAGGTGAGTCAGCCGTTCAGCCAGTTTATGTCCCTGAAACAGCAGCGACAGCTTTTCTATCGCAGTGTGCTAGCAGTATCGATCTTCTCTATTATTATTGCGTGCATTGGAGTGAGTGCCCTGACCATGGTACAGGTCCGAGAAATGCAGAGGACTATAGCTATCCGTCGCGCCTGTGGAGCACCATCGAGCGTCATAGTTCGTAGCATCCTGGTAGAGATACTCTGGGTTATAGTTGCGGCGGCGGTGTTAGGCCTACTCATGGCCTATTTCCTCTTCCGACTGGTAGCGTTCAGGCAGGGCCTTCCCATGGTAATTAGCCCTCTCGCGGTGCCCATGGGTTTGCTCGTGTCTACCCTAATGGCCATCGGTTCGGCGTTGATTCCCGTGCAACATGCTGTAAAGCAACCGCCATCCAGATTGTTCTAGGAGGTAATGACATGCTCCTTCACCAGCGCAAATGCTCTCTGAACACAACACTGCTTGCCGTAGCTCTTGTGTCACTGCTGGCGTTCGCACTGACAGGTTGCGGTGACTCAGCTAAGCTCGGCGAATATGAGACCAGCGAGTCCACCAATTACATGGTTCTAACATTGTCCCAGACTGAGGTATCGCACTTTCTGTTGCCGGAGCACCAGGATGTGCAGGCAGTGCTTCAGGCTGTTTCCGGTTTTGCTGCAGAAGATTTGAGTCAAAGCTGGGTCGATCTTGACTGGACTTCGCTGCGCCCCTTTGTCGCGACGTCGTTTAATCTCAACAGGCCCAATAACGCAGAAGGGTACATAGTCAATCAGCTAGAGACGCGTTTCCGACGTGTGGAAGTGGATAGTATTGTCTTCCGGTTGGGTGGTGGGTATGCAGGAAGTCAGTTGCAACATACTCATGCTTCTGCCACGGGCAAGGTGGCTCTTTCGTACCTGTAGGCTTCCAGCGAGTGGCTAGCGAGGAACGGCGCGGAGCTTAATGCCGAATATACCTTTGATATGACGCTGAATCTCATGAAGGTCAGCAATAGGTGGAGAGTGACCTCAGTCTCTTATTATCCGAATCCGGCCCGCTCTGTTGACACCCGCTGATCAACCGCGAACTGAAGGGAGGAAGATGTCGTGATTCAGCTACAACACGTATCTAAGGTATTTCGAAAGACGGGGACGGCAGTTCATGCCTTGAAGGATGTCACTCTAGACATAAGGGCCGGAGAGTTCACCGCCATCTGGGGCCCTAGCGGATCGGGGAAGTCGACCCTCCTTAACATTATTGGCGCTCTAGACTTTCCCGATGACGGTGATTATCTTTTCAATGGAGAGAGTATACGACGATTCTCCGACCTGGAGATTTCTCGCTTTCGTGCTGCAAACATAGGCTTTATTTTTCAGTCTTACAATCTGCTTCCGAATCTGAGGGCGTGGGAGAACGTGGTGCTGCCTGCCAGGTATACGGGAAAGCGCTTTAACAAAGCGGAGTCCAAGGCCAGGGCTATGAAACTGCTGGAGCAAGTGGGGCTGAGTGAGCGTTCTGAGCACCTTCCCTCAGAGTTAAGCGGCGGAGAAGAACAGCGTGTAGCAATCGCCAGGGCTCTGATGAATGACCCTCAGGTCATTCTGGCGGATGAGCCGACAGGGAACCTAGACACCAATAATCATCAGGTTATTTTGGCAATACTTCGGGAACTGCACTCTCAGGGGAAGACGGTTCTCGTAGTGTCTCATAACCCCGAGGTCGTAGAGATGACTGAGCGAACGGTGAGGTTAAGAGATGGGCAACTGGAGGAGCAATAGGCCCTCCTGGCGATGGTGGGCTGCTCTAGTAGTCGCTCTGCTGCTTGCCGCTTCAACCTACAACGCTAGCACTGCTGAGAACTGGTCATTTGGTGATGATGTTGTGTATTTTTTTACACCGGCGTGTTCAATTTGCCGTGAAATAGAACCTGCCTTGAAGAGCATAACTGATACCCATGGTGTGCAGTTAAGGAAGCTTGACCTTACTGATCCTGAAAGCCTGAAGCTGATGATGAGTTTGCTGAAAGCGAGAGACTTGCCGCCAGAAACGGCGGGCATATCACCCTCAGCTTTCACCAGCGATGCTCACCTCATCGGTTTTATGAACGCTTCTGACTTTGCGTCTATGCTTGAGGGAGTGTCCGACAGCCGAGTCCGTTCACAGGCACTCTGGGGTGGGACTTTTGTTGCGGGGTTGGTTGACGGTGTTAACCCCTGCACCCTGAATGTGCTCCTTGTGCTACTCTCAGTCTGTGCAATGGCGGATAAACGTCACGTCCTACCCATGGGGCTGACATTCGTATGCGGAGTCTCTTCAGCTTACATAACCGTCGGGTTGGGCCTTGGCAAGATACTGGCTCCTCTCCAACAGCTCGGGCCGGCCGTCCCCCTGCTGTACCTGGTCATGGCTGTTTTGCTCATCGCGTTCTTTGTGCGCCCCGATGTTAAGGTGTTCTCCTCAATAAAAAGGGTGCTTGGCAGACAGATTGGCCGCCTTCGCAGCCCCAGTATGGGGTACTTACCCGTCTTTGCCATGGGGCTCCTCAGCTCTGCCTTCGAGTTCGTATGCTCGGGACAGGTTTACATTCCGGTAGTAATGTATCTTTCTACCCACAGAGCAGAGCTAATGGTAGCGCATTTATTGCTCTACAACTTAGCCTTCGCACTTCCGATGCTCCTCATGGTTGTAGCCATGGCTGTAGGTAGTAATTCTGTGAACGTACAGAATACGCTGAAGCGTCCGTGGCTAGAGACTGCTAGCCGGACACTGATGTTGGTCCTGGGGACGTATCTCTTCCCAGTTGGTGCGATGGGCATCCGGAAGTTTCTCGGATAGAACAAGGGGCCGTGTCGATACTAAGTAGTATCGGTCCGGCCTCTTCTCTATTTGGTGATTTACGTCCGAGAAAACTGAAAAGTACGATAGGACGAAAAAATGGCACCCCTCTAGGCGGCGAGGAGTGCCATTTTGCGTAGGTTGTGAGCTATACTGTGTAGCCCCCACTCTAGGTTGACCCCTGGCAGGCCCTTTAGGGTAAACCTGCGCACACCAAAGTTGCCTTTGACGTTGCCAAAGGCACTCTCTACCTCAGTTGACCGCCGCCTTCTCAGATCAACACCGAGCTCACTTTCGAGGTTCGCCCGAGCCTGAGATTTTAGTTCATCCAGACGACGGTTGATGTAAATGCGTTTCTTAAACTCCGGGTTGTCGCTTTGCCGGATGCAGAGATCACGGTGGGGACAACCACTGCAATCAAGACTCTCATAGGTACGGACAACGCTC
>DDWC01000018.1 GCA_002345475.1 Firmicutes bacterium UBA2296 | reverse complement strand
CCAGAAGATCTCCGCCGCACGCCACCTTGAGATCCAATCTAGTAACGATATCTGCCAGTTTCACCGTTTCTTCTCCTCCTTCAGTGTGACCGAATCCTCAGGCTCGTTACCTGATGGATGGTCTTCCTGCGACTGCTGTCGCAAGGTGACTATACAGTCTTTGAGCTGGGCCTGTCCGCGAACAATGTCCTCGGCCAGAGCCCGACAGTTGGGCGCACCGCAGGCTCCACAATCAAGCATGGGCAGGAGCTCCATCAGGCGATCGATTTCGCTCATCTTGCGTACAGCCTCGCTAAAATCATCGTCCAGACTCAGAATGGGTCGCGGACTGAGATCCTGTCTGATACGCAGCTCCTCCGCCGGTAGCGAACTCATGTCGAATTCGACGTCCGGGAGCGTCCTGGCCAGCCGCCCCAGTCGGACCTTGGCAATAAAGGGGTTCTCCACGGTAAGAATTCCTCCGACACAACCACCCGGACAGGATTGTGCTTCGATAAATTTAAGATTACGCAGTCGCCCCAGTTCCACTTCCTCAAAGAGAGCAATTATGTTGTCCAGTCCGTCAATAGCCAGGTATTCATCTAGATTGACGTCCTCGCTCTCTCCTCCGGCCCTGGCCCAGTTTAGCCCCACGGGGCCTGACCTCACCGGATCGACCTCATCGACCTTTTCCAACAGGTGAAAGACCTCCGGGTAGATGTCGGCTATAGAAAAGGCGCCATTAACGCGAGACTTGTTCTGGCCCACCGGCTGATGAACCGCAGTTACCTTGGCCGGGCAGGGTGTGAGAAAAAATACCCCGATCTCTTCGTCACTACACCCAGTCTCAGCCATGACCTCTGCCCTGGCCAGGTACGCCGCCACTTCCATGGGGGCCTCGAGCGGGACCACGTTCTTGAGCAGGTCGGGGAACCTTACCTGGATAAGCCTGACCACAACAGGGCAGCTGGTGGAAATGATGGGGAAAGGGCCCTCGCTGGACTCCACATAGGAGGCAATAGCCCTGGCCACCGCCCTGGCAGCGTACCCGACTTCGTAGACGTGGGTGAAACCGGCGTGACGCAGGGCGGCAATCACCCTCCCTGGCTCGATATCGCTGCGAAACTGCGCAAAGAACGATGGTGCCGGCAAAGCCACGCGATAACGAAACCCATCCATGGCGCTTCTTTCATCGGTAAATGCGGACTTGGCGCGGTTAGGGCATACCTTTATACACTGCCCGCAGTCGATACAGCGGTTGCTGTCAATGACGGCGATACCGTCTCGCACGCGAATGGCTTCTGTGGGGCAGGTTTTTATGCAGTTGGTGCACCCGCGACATTTGGACTCGTCAAGGCGCACAGAATGGAAATATGTCGTCATTATCTCACCTGCTGTTCATGATCAAAACGGAGATACAGGGTGGTGCCTTTGCCGAGGGTGGTCTCTATCTCCATGAAGTCGGAGTTCTTTTTTATGTTAGGCAATCCCAGTCCGGCGCCGAAACCCAGGGCTCGCACATGATCGGGGGCAGTAGTATAGCCTTCCTGCATGGCCAGTTCCACATCGGCAATGCCGGGGCCCTCGTCTTCAGCCCAAACTTCTACTTTGTCGGGGCTGACTCGGGCTTTGAGGCTGCCACTATAGGCGTGAATGACGATGTTGAGTTCGGCTTCACAGGCAGCAATAACGATGCGTCGTACCAGTGAGGTTTCCAGTCCCAGTTGCTGCAAGACTCGTTTCAGTTTGGTGGACACATCGCCTGCCTGTGCGAAATCCCCGCCTTTGACCGGAAAGTTGACTTCAAGTACGGCCTGTTCGGTCATTAGTACAGCCCTCCGTTTCGGGTGTTTACCTATTATTATCATTATAACGAAGGTTATGCAAAGCGGTAGGGTTCTTTTTTTGTCCATTCTCAAAAGAACCGGATCCGCCTTAGGCGGATCCGGCTTGCGACACGATTTATTCCTTCAGTTCGGATAGTTTCCTGTCTACCGCTTCAAGCCTCTCGCGATAGTCGGCGAGCTTGGCGCGTTCCTGCTCCACAACCGCGGCTGGAGCCTGAGCGCAGAACCTTTCGTTGCCGAGCCTTGCAGTTGCCCGGGCGATCTCGTCCTGCAACCTGTCGCGCTCCTTAGTAAGGCGAGCCGTCTCCGCAGCAATGTCCACCAGGTCGGTAAGGGGCAACATTATTTCTGCCTGATGGGCCAGAACCGACACCGCCTGATTAGTCCGCAACGTCTTTTCTGTCATGACATGGACGTTCTTACCCTGAGCCAGTACCCTGAGGTAGTCAGCGCACTCCGTGTACAAATCCTGCGCGCGCCCTTCGGCAACCACGTGGATATCAGCCCTGCGGCTGTGGGGCACGCCCATCTCGGCCCTGATATTTCGGACGCCGCGTACCGCTTCCATTACGTGCTCCATTTTCTGCTCGGCTTCATCATCGTCCCAACGGGCCAGATCATCCGGCCAGGGGGCTATGGTAATGGACTCTCCTTCGTGCGGCAGTGCCTGCCACAATTCTTCGCTGATGAAGGGCATGAAGGGGTGCAGCAGCTCCAGCGCCCGGGAAAGGGTGAAGCTTAGCACCTGCATGGCGTCACGCTTCCTGTCGCCACCGGCCTGCAAAGACACCTTGGCCATCTCAATATACCAGTCGCAAAACTCGTTCCAGATGAACTCATACATTAATCTGGAGGCTTCGCCGAAATCATAGCGCTCCATATACCGAGTTACGTCGCTGGCGGTTCGTGACAGTCGGGACAGGATGTACCTGTCGGCAAGGCTGAGAGTCGCGGGCAAACTGTTCGGCGCCATATCCTGATCCGACAGGTTCATGAGTATGAAGCGGGAGGCGTTGTAGATCTTGTTGCAGAAATTGCGCGTGGATTCTAGCCGCTCGGTATAGAAGCGCATGTCGTTTCCTGGGGTGTTGCCGGTGAGCAGAGTGAAGCGCAGTGTGTCTGCGCCGTATTCGTCCACAACGGTCATGGGGTCTATGCCGTTACCCAGGCTTTTGCTCATCTTGCGACCCTCTGCGTCGCGCACCAGACCGTGGATCAACACGTGGGAAAAAGGTACTTCTCCCATGAACTCAAGGGACATAAAGATCATGCGGGCCACCCAGAAGTAGATAATATCGTATCCGGTCACCAGAACGTTAGTCGGGAAAAACCTCTCCAGATCACCCGTCTTTTCCGGCCAGCCCAGAGTGGCAAAGGGCCACAGAGCTGAGCTGAACCAAGTGTCCAATACATCAGTCTCCTGCCTTAGCTCCATTTTGCCGCAATGTGGGCAGGATTCAGGGGTATCTACGGAGACTACTATTTCGCCACATGCGCAGTACCAGACGGGGAGCGTGTGGCCCCACCAGATCTGCCTGGATATGCACCAGTCGCGCACGTTTTCCACCCAGTGCATGTAGGTCTTGGCAAACCTGTCAGGGACAAAGCGAACCTGCCCGCTGCGCACCGCCTCTATAGCGGGCTCTGCCAGTGGCGCCATCTTGACGAACCACTGTTTGGACACGATGGGTTCAATGGTGGTGTCACAGCGATAACAGGTGCCAACATTAAGACTGTGATCCACTGTCTTTACCAAAAGATCATCAGCTTCAAGCTGCGCCAGTAGCTGACGACGGCATTCATAGCGATCTAGACCGACGTAGGGGCCGGCTTCGGCGTTCATGGTTCCGTCAGGGTTCATTACGTTCACCTGTGGCAGGTCGTGCCTTTGACCTATGTCAAAGTCGTTGGGATCATGGGCTGGAGTAACCTTGACTGCACCAGTGCCAAACTCCACGTCGACAAAATCGTCGGCCACAATGGGTATCCGGCGGTTAAGCACAGGAAGCACGGCGTACTTGCCAATGAGGTGGCTGTAACGAACATCGGCAGGGTTGACGGCGACTCCAGTGTCTCCCAGGATAGTCTCTGGCCGAGTAGTGGCCACGGTGATATAGCCACTGCCGTCCTCCAGGGGATAGCGCACATGCCACAGCTTTCCGTGGCGTTCCTCATGTTCCACTTCGTCATCGGAAATGGCGGTGAGGCAATGGGGGCACCAGTTGACAATATAACTGCCCTGATAGATAAGGCCCTTCTCGTAAAGCCTGACGAAGACCTCGCGCACAGCGCGGGAGCACCCTTCATCCATGGTGAACCGCTCGCGGCTCCAGTCGCAGGAAGCGCCTATGGCCTTGAGCTGTTCGATGATGCCCTTGCCGTACTGATCTTTCCATTCCCATACCTTCTCCACGAAGGCTTCTCGACCGAGATCATGGCGTGACCTGGACTCGGTTTTCTGCAGGTTACGCTCCACTACGTTCTGCGTGGCTATGCCGGCGTGATCGGTCCCGGGAAGCCACAGAGTATCGTAGCCTTGCATGCGCTTAAGCCAGATTATGACATCCTGCAGGGTGTTGTCCAGAGCGTGTCCCACGTGTAGCCTGTCGGTGACATTCGGCGGAGGTATTACGATGGTGAAGGGCTCTCCTTTGGGCTCGCTGGGGGGTGTGAAGTAGCCGGCCTCTTCCCAAATGCGGTACCACTTCTTCTCTACTGACTTGGGATCGTAGGTCTTGGCAATCTCAGTCATCTCTATCTCTCCTTTGCGTTGATGTTGGCGCAGGCAAGGCGGACAGATTACAAAAAGACGCCCCTGCCCAAAAGGGCGGGGACGTCCCGCGGTACCACCTTAATTCCCGCTTGCGCGGCTCAGAAGCTCTAACGGGCTTAATCGCTCGCCGTTACTGACCTTTTCACGGCAAGGGCTCCGGGACGACCGCGGTCAACCACAGTGGGCAGGAGGCTTACAGCCGGTGACCTCCCTCTCTTGGCCTTATGAGTGATCTTGCTTCCCATCACAGCTTTGACTCATTATAAGATGGCCGGATAACCTTGTCAAGCTTGGGCCAGGCGTTCAAGCTTCTCATCTACCAGTGACTTAAGGGGAGCCAGACCATCGTCTTCGGCGAGATAGGTCCTCAGGGAGGCGATGGCTTTTTCCAGAGCGTCTTTGGGCCACATTTGCTTCTCAAAGGCCCGCCTGCGCTCAGCTGGCATGGTGCTTGAGGCCTGCCGGAAAGTAATCAGGTAGCCAAGAAGTACGAAACGGTAGTAAATTGTCAGCCTGTTCATCCTGAGCAGCTGATTTGCTGCCTCCGCAGGCGCAAAACCTCTTGCCTCCACATACTGCGCGAGCAGTCTCTTCTCGGCCTGGACATCCAGTTGCACAATGGGATCGCACAGCAACTCCGCCAGGTCCAGGCCGGATATGTCGCGTCTCGCCCTGCCCCATTCCAATGAACGGGCCACGCCTTCGCGCACAAAGAACGAACGCGGCGAAGCTTCGCCCATTTTGGGGCCCAGCAGGCCTAGTGTGTCTTCATAAAGTGGCTGCAGAGCGTCCAGCATGCTCTCTGTTTCGGCAGGAGTGAATCCTACTCCCATAGCACCCCAGATCTCGCAGGAGGACAGGATGTGCTGCAGAATCATGGCATCGTTGTGGGCCACTCCAGGCATGAGCAATCCAGCCAGTACCTCCCCCTGCCCGTGGAAAGCTGCCAAGTCCTTGACTACCCCGCGCAACAACTCTTCACGCTGCTCGGGGTTCATGGACAGCAAAACCTGATCCAGACGCTGGGAACCTACGGGCTCAGTTACAACGATGCTGCGCTTTGTATCAAAGTTGATGATTTCAGGATAGACGGACTTCTCCAGGGTCAAGAACCCCAGCTGGCGTATCTCGGCCGCCAGTTCAGCTTCTTTGGCCGCTTTAGTCTTCTCTTCTTCGCTGAGATCCTTAAAGGGGTCTTCGCGAAAACGTTCCACGTCGCTGGACATGGTGGGAGTCGACATATCCGACATGGAACTCATATTGGCCTCTTCCTGCTGACTGGCCCGGGAATTCTTCTCCTTTTCTGCATGGAACACTTCAAGCGGATAGAAAATATGCACCAGGAAGTCCTGCTTAGACCCATCTGCGAACTCCGTCAGAAGGTTATAATAGACCCTCTCCTCAGGCAGACCGGGTGGAATGAGGATTTCCATCTTTTTCGTGGAAATCTTCTTCGGGCCGTTACCGGCAGAGTCCTTGATAAACTGACCGATGTACTTCTTGTTGATGCGCAGATCTCCGGGCAAAGTCATCCTTATCAACAACAGGATCACCGCCAGAGAAAGCAGACCGAGGACGTATGGCATAGAACACCTCCGTATGTAAATGGGGAAGAGCAACCGCTCTTCCCCATTATATCATCTATTAGACTGGGTAACCTTCATTCTTGGCCACTTCAGCCAGGTCGGGATCGACGCCGTACTTCTTGGCGTGCCTGTCTTTAAAGAACTTCATGGCCACAGGTGGGAAGAGCACGTAGGACAGCACGTCTTCTTCCTGCTCCATGTAGGCGGCCATCTCTTTGCGGGCAGCTGGCAGTTCCGGCTCGATGAGGTCTGCTGGACGACACTCTATGACCTCGGTGTCACCAATAATCTTGCGACGGAAGTCTTCGTCAATGGGTCCCTGAGGACGACCGTAGTGCCCAGCCAGGTACTTCTTGACTTCGTTGGTCACCATTTTGTATCTTTCGCCGCTGATTACGTTAAACATGGACTGTGAACCCACAATCTGGCTTGAAGGTGTTACCAGAGGTGGGTAGCCGAGGTCGGCGCGGACGCGAGGTACTTCTTTGAGCACTTCCGGCAGAAGGTTGATTTGATCACCCAACTGAGATACGAAGTTGGATATCATACCTCCGGGGATCTGGTAGGTCAGCACGTTGGTGTCGACGGTATAGTTGGCGTTCCGAGATTCAGGATAGCATTCCTTGCAGATCTTCAGGCGCTCGCTGACATCCGACAGCAGAGCCAGATCTATACCGGTATCGTACTGAGTGCCCTTTAGCGTTGCTATCATGGTTTCGGTACAGGGCTGGCTGCTACCTAGTGCCAGCGGGGAAAGCGCGGTGTCGATAATGTCGACGCCTGCCTCAACGGCCTTAAGGTAAGCCATGCTGGCCATGCCGCTAGTGTAGTGGGAATGCAGCGCAACAGGAACGCTGAACTCCTCCTTGAAGCGTTTTACCAGATCGTAAGTCACATAGGGGCTAATAATTCCCGCCATGTCCTTGATGCAAAGGGAGTCGACCCCCCACTCGACGAGAGTACGAGCGGTTTCGACGTAGTGCTCTACATTGTGCAGGGGGCTGATTGTGTAGACGACCGTGCCCTGCGCGTGACCACCGAATTCCTTGGTAGCTTTGATGGCAGTCTCCATATTGCGGACATCGTTGAGCGCATCGAAGGTGCGGATAATATCAATGCCGTTCTTGATTGCGTATTCGACGAACGCGCGCACCACGTCGTCGGCGTAATGCTTGTAGCCCAGTACGTTCTGGCCGCGCAGCAGCATTTGCAGCTTGGTGTCGGGCAAGGCCTTGCGCAGGATACGCAGTCTTTCCCAGGGGTCTTCGTTGAGAAAACGCAGACAGCTGTCAAAGGTGGCTCCGCCCCACACTTCCATGGAATAGAATCCGGCCTTATTGAGATCTGCGGTCACCTGCAGCATGTCATCAGTGCGCAGACGAGTAGCCAGTAGCGATTGATGACCGTCGCGAAGCGTAGTATCGGTAATCCGTACTTTCAACAATATCACTCCTTGTCTCGATGGGTCCTTAGCACAAAGAATAATGTATACAATACCTTTTGGCAAGACCCCGTGCCTGTTTATTTCGCCCTGCGTGACATTATCCCTGCCTGAGCCTGAATAAGCACCAGGACGACGTATATTTCTGGAGGAATTGTGGCAGCGGTGAAGAAGAGAAAGCTACCGGAAGTTTTGAGCAACCAAATTGGGAGGTGTGCGCATGCACTACTGCATAAAACTAGGTGGTATACAGGGGGAAGGCGTCGATACGGTGGGAGAATTGCTCTCCGCCTATCTCCACGCCAGAGGTTTTCACGTCTACGCCTACCGAAATTTCACTTCACGCATCCGCGGCGGTTATTCGAGCCATGAGATCGCTTTCGGCAAGGAGCCTGTACGTTCCAAACAGGCTAATGTAGACCTATTGATTGCCCTTGACGGCGAGGCCTTGCGACGCGACCGGGGGCTAGTATCCGAGAAGGGCCTGATAATAACCGATGAGTCGGCCACGGAAGAGAGCCAGCCGAGGCTTTTGTCCTTCCCGATTGCCAGCAAAGCTAAGACGGGGCCTGGCAATGTCTACAAATGGACCATGGCCTTAGGAGTCATGGGTGCACTGCTGAACATACCGGAAAAGGAGTGGCATAGCGTGATTGCTGCCGCTTTTGAACGTAAGGGACAGGCGGTAATTGACACAAACCTTGCTGCTCTGTCTCTGGGCTATGGTCTGGCAGGAAGTTCTCCTCAGGTATCCTCGCCGGTGCCGGACCTGGACGGAAGCCAGGTCCGCGAGCATCAGGGTAGTCGGCTAATACAGGGCAGCGAGGCCATAGTCGAAAGTGCCCTTATGGCGGGCTGCGACTTCACGGCCGGCTACCCCATTTCTCCTGCCAGCGAGGTCTTCTCCCTGCTGGCCAGGGAGTTTAAACCAGATGGGCCGCGACGGGCCGTGCAGACCGAAGACGAGATATCTGCAGTATTTATGGCCGTCGGAGCTTCCTACGCCGGAGCTACTCCCCTGGTTGCCACATCAGGCCCGGGACTCTCCTTGATGACAGAAGGGATTGGACTTGCGGCCATGACCAGAACTCCTCTGGTTGTCATTGACGCACAGCGCACCGGACCGTCCACGGGTATGCCCACCAAGCATGAGCAGAGCGATTTGGCGCTGGCACTGGCCGGAGGGCACGGCGACGCTAAACCGCTGGTGATGGCGCCATCCTGTGTTGAGGATATCTTCACCGACTTGCCAAGGGCCTTTCTGCTGGCAGAGCAGTACAGGTCACCGGTTCTGTTCCTCACAGACTTCGCGCTCATGAGCGCCCGCACAGACATTGATGCCCTGCATTTCTCTGGCAGTGATCTTGCCGCGGCACGAAGCAAGCGCATCTTGCCTGGAGTCCCGGACCAGATGTTCCACTCGACCGGGAACCAGCAGGGAGCCGACGGTTTACCCACAGACATGCCTGGGCCTCGCAAGGCTTATATGACAGAGCGCATGAAGACGCTGAGCAAGGTCCCTGAAGGAGACAACTTCAGCTACACCAAGGCTGGTCACAACTTGCTCATTGTTGCCTTGGGGTCTACCCGCGGCGCCGTAGAAGCGGCGTGGCCGGAGATCCGGCATGAAGCCTCGGCTCTTTATCTCAGACTGCTCTCTCCCCTGCCTGTGGAGGAACTTGAAAGCATATTTGCTTCCCATAAACGCATTCTGGTGCTGGACTGCAACGCCTCAGGGCAACTACTCAGCCACCTCAAGGCGAATTTCTCGCCGCATGACAAGTTCTGCTCGGCCCTGCGCTTTGACGGCGAGCCTTTCATGGGGGAGGACATTATCAGGGCGGTGAAGGAGGCGATGGACAATGAGTAAGGATTACGACAGGGGTCTCAAGCCTACATGGTGCGTGGGTTGTGGCGACTTTGGAGTACTGCGCGCCGTTGAGGACAGCCTGGCGTCTCTGGAGATTCCGCCCCATAACGTGGTGGCGGTCTCGGGTATCGGTTGCTCGGGCCGAATCAGTGGCTATATGAACGCCTACACTTTTCATTCCGCCCACGGCCGAGCCTTGCCTCTGGCGCAGGGAGTGAAGCTTGCCAGGCCGGAGCTGACCGTTCTGGCCCTGGGGGGCGACGGCGACGGGTTCGCAATTGGGCTTAATCACACCCTGCAGGCGGCCCGTCGCAATGTGGATATTACGTACATAGTGATGACGAATAACCTCTACGGTCTTACCAAGGGGCAGACCTCTCCTCTCAGCCCGAAAGGTTTTGTGACCGGGTCAACGCCCCACGGTTCACTGGACAATCCCTTTGTGCCGGCATCGCTTATGCTGGCGGCCGGGGCCGGTTATGTCGCTCAATCATCTTCGGCAGACCAGGAAGTGCTTCAGGGCCTGCTGAAGGAGGCTATAGCATACAAAGGGTTTGCCTTTGTCAACATATTCAGCCCGTGTGTAACCTTCAATAAGATTCACACTTACCAGTGGTTTAAAGAGCACCTGCGTCCCGCGACTCACAACAGCACCGATCTTGGTGAAGCCCTTTCTTCGGTGAACGAGGCAGAAGGCCTGCTGACAGGGCTGATATATCGCAGGTAGTGCACAACCCCGAGCGACTAGCAGGACTGAGCATCAGTTTTTGGGCTCTGAATTCCAACTTATAACCTCTAACGTCCAGTGGATAAGCAGCATACCCATTGCATTTCGCAACGGGTATGCTGCTTTGACCGTCTATGTCAGTGGTGTAATTTCACTCTCCTAATGTCAGCCGGGCCCACACGCTGTCGAGACCCTTCCTGACTTCGGCCGACGTCACCAGCACCTGTTCCTGCGGTATGCCCAGAGCCAAAGCGATCATCTTCTGATGCCGATGATGCTTTGAGCTCGGTACTTTGTCACACTTCGTGGCAACCACCAAAAAGGGGATATTGGCTTCATGGAGCATCGAGCTGAACTCAATGTCATCCTGCGAGGGCTCGTGCCGGAAATCGACGGCGTGGATCACCGCGCGCAGACTTTCTCGCTCGGTAATGTATTGGCGGATTAGGCCGCGCAAACGCAGCCTCTCTGCCTGAGCAAAACGGGCATAGCCATAGCCAGGCATGTCCACAAGATAAAAGCTCTGGTTAACCAGATAAAAGTTAAACAGCCTTGTCTTGCCGGGCTGTGAGCTGGTACGGGCCAGGCTACGTCTGCCCAGCAGAGCGTTTATGAGCGACGACTTGCCCACGTTGCTCCTGCCCAGAAAGGCCACTTCGGGGTACTGCACCTCTGGCATGTGGTCACAGGTGGGCGCGGACGTGATCAGTTCGGCGCTGGCAATTTTCATCATTGCACAGGTGCCTTCGAGGCCAGAGCAATGTCCAAAACCTCATCCATGGTTTCCACCAGTTTTACGTCAAGCTTCTTGAGTATGTTTTTGGGTACGTCGTCAAGATCGCGGCGGTTTTCCTGTGACAGCACCACGGTTTTAACTCCGGCTCGGTGAGCGGCCAGCAGCTTTTCCTTGAGGCCGCCGATGGGCAGGACTCTGCCACGGAGAGTAATCTCGCCAGTCATGGCCACGTCGCTGCGCACGGGGCGCCTGGAAAGCGCAGACGCGAGGGCTGTGGCCAGAGTGATGCCCGCGGAGGGCCCGTCCTTGGGGATGGCTCCTTCGGGGACGTGAATGTGCACATCGGAAGACTGGTAGAAGTCGTCGTCTATTTCCAGCTTCTCGGCGCGGGAGCGAACATAACTATGGGCGGCCTGGGCCGACTCCCGCATGACTTCACCTAGCTGGCCTGTGAGGATCAGGTTGCCCTTCCCCTTCATAACAGTGACTTCGATGGTGGCGGTATCTCCCCCCACCTCTGTCCACACCAAACCTGTGGCGATGCCTATGGCGTCCTGATTGTCAGTGAGGTTAAATCTATAGCGAGCAGTGCCCAGGTATTCATGGATGTTTTGGGCGGTAATACGAACCTTGTTGCCCTTTCCTGACACAACAGCTTTGGCCACCTTGCGACAGACAGAAGCCAGCTCGCGTTCCAGATTGCGCACTCCTGCTTCCCGAGTGTACTCATTGATAATTTTCCTTATGGTGGAATCGCTAAAGGAAATGTTTTCTTCGGTGAGGCCGTGGGCCTCCATGGTTTTGGGCAATAGATGTCTGCGGACAATCTGTAGCTTTTCCTGCTCCGTATAGCCCGAAATGTTGATGACCTCCATACGGTCGAGCAGGGGCCGCGGAATACCGTAGCGAGAGTTGGCCGTGGTTATAAACAGAACCGAAGATAGATCGAAGGGCAGTTCAATGTAATGATCGGCAAAAGTGTTGTTCTGTTCGGGGTCAAGCACCTCGAGCAAAGCCGCGGAAGGATCGCCGCGGAAATCTGTGCTCATCTTGTCGATCTCGTCCAGCAGAAATACCGGATTGCGCGTCTTGGCCTGTCTCATGCTCTGCACTATGCGGCCCGGCATGGCTCCCACGTAAGTTCGCCTGTGGCCGCGTATCTCCGCTTCGTCGCGCACGCCGCCCAGCGACATGCGCACAAAGTTGCGGCTCAGCGATCTGGCCACGGAACGAGCCAATGACGTCTTGCCCACTCCGGGGGGCCCCACCAGACAGAGAATGGGCCCCTTTAGCTGCCTGGTAAGCTGTCTCACCGCCAGGAACTCCAGAATCCTGGCCTTAACTCTTTCCAGTCCGTAATGATCTTCATCGAGGATTTTTTCGGCCTGAATGATATCGAGGGAATCCTCCGTTTCGTCCTTCCACGGCAGAGACAGCACCCAGTCCAGGTAGTTGCGCACCACAACGGCCTCAGCAACCCCCGGCGGTATTCGTTCCAGTCTCTCAACCTCTTTAAGGCAGCGTTCGCGAATCTCATCCGGAAGCTGAAGCTCTTCAATTTTCTGTTTTAGCTCATCGGCCTCAGCCACACGCTCATCTTTCTGGCCGAGCTCTTTCTGTATGGCTTTTTGCTGCTCACGCAAATAGTACTCGCGCTGGTTCTGCTCCATCTGCTTGCGCACGCGGAGATTGAGCCGTTTCTCGATGTCCAGGATCTCTAGCTCGCGGCCAATAATTTCACCCAGCCGTTCCAGCCTGGAGGCGGATTGCTCGGCTTCCAGCAATGACTGCCTGTCTTCGATGCTGAGGGTCAGATGCGACGCTATGGCGTCTGCCAACTTGTCGGGTTCCGGTATGCTGCTGAGAGTAACCAGCGCCTCAGAGGAGATCTTCTTGCCGGTTTTTACGTATTCCTCGAAGAGCTCGCTGACGCTGCGCATCAGCGCCATCACGTATGGTGTAGCTGCAGTATCGGTCTCAATATATTCAGCCGAAACCACAAGATAGGGATCTGCGCTGCGCAGTTCCCTGATGCGGGCCCGATGCATGCCTTCTACCAGCACGCGAATTGTGCCCCCCGGCAAGTTGATAATCTGCTTGATGCTGGCTACCGTGCCGATATCGTAGACATCGGAAAGCTCCGGGTCCTCTGTGGTTATGTCCTTCTGCGCTGAAAGAAGGATCTGACCCTCTTCTTGCATGGCCGCATTGACGGCGTCGATGGACTTCTGGCGACCAACATCAAGATTGACGATGGAATTTGGAAATACAAGAAATCCCCTGAGGGGGAGTAAAGGCAATATGTGAATATCGTCTGGCTTTCTCACTGGAATACCTCCCTGTGCTGGTGAGTATAATGCCATAGTAGCATTAAGGACCCCGGCTAGCAACCAGGCCCCGGAGTGTGAAAAAGGACCTGTAGTACAGGTCCTAGGCTGTTACGTCTTTCTTCTTTTTGCCCTTCTGGCTGTCCGTCACCAGTAGCGGCGGCGCCCCGCGCAAAACCACATCCTCGGTTATGATACACTTCCTGATGTCGCCTCGAGACGGTGAATCGTACATGACCTCAAGCATAATCTTCTCGAGAATGGCACGAAGTCCGCGGGCGCCGGTGTTACGGACAATAGCCTCGCGGGCCACCGCTTTGAGCGCTCCCTCCTGGAACTCCAGTACCACATCGTCATATTCCAGCAGTTTGGTGTACTGTTTGATCAGGGCGTTCTTTGGTTCAGTCAGTACCCTTACCAAAGCTTCCTCATCCAGAGCATCGAGAGTAGCCACCACCGGGATGCGCCCAACAAACTCAGGGATGAGGCCGTACTTCAGCAGATCGACGGGCAGGACCTGACTGAACAGCTCCCCAATGTCCACATTTACCTTGGAACGGACCTCACCGCCAAAGCCCATGGATTTCTTGCCGATACGGGCTTCGATGATTTTTTCCAGTCCATCGAAAGCTCCTCCGCAGATGAACAGGATGTTGGTGG